>DATGAX010000460.1:0-2589 GCA_035312965.1 Acidimicrobiales bacterium | reverse complement strand
TCCCGGCGGGCGCCGGCGCTGGGGGCCGGCTTCGCCGCTCTGGCCGTCGAGCTGGGCGATCCAGGCAGCGCCGCAAGGCCCGGCGCCCATCCCGTTGGGCTGGCCCTGGGGGCGATCCGTGGGGCGTGGCGCGCCGGGCTGGCCCGGGCCGGGGTGGCCGGGGTCGCCCTGTGGGCCTTCGCCAGCATCGTGAGCGGCGGGAGGCTCCTCGGGACCACCAGCGATCCGCTCTGGTTCGTGATCGGCAGCCGTCGTTTCATGCCCCCGGCGCCCTGAACGGGGCCCGGCAAGGAGAGACGAAGGTGGACAGAGACCTCACCGAGGCCATCGCCCTGCACCGCTGGGCGGTGATCGCCGAGGCGGCCAACACCCGGCTGAGCCCGGCGCAGAAGGGAGTGGTGGTGCGGGCCATCGCGGCGGCAACCCACACCCATCCCGACGGCACCCAGCGCCGTTATGCCCGGGGAACGATCGACCGCTGGATCCGGGACTGGCGGACCAAGGGACTGGAGGGCCTGCGTCCCCGGCCCCGGGCCGATACCGGCGTGGTGCGGGCCCGACCGGAGCTTTTCGAAGAAGCGGTGGCTCTTCGTCTCGAGGTCCCGTCCCGCTCCGCAGCTCAGATCGCCGACATCGTCTGGCACCGCCATGGCCTACGTGTCGCCTCCCGCACCCTGCGGGCCCAGCTGCGCCGGCGGGGCCTGCACGCCGAAGCCCTGGCCGCCGAGCCCCGCGCCTTCGGGCGCTACGAGGCCGAGGCGCCCAACGACCGATGGATCACCGACGTGCTCGTCGGGCCCTGGGTGCCCCACCCCCGGGTGGCCTCATCGGGCCGGGCCCGGCTGTTCCTGATCGTGGATGACCACTCGCGGCTGCTGGTGCACGGACGCTTCCATCGCTTCGAGAACGCCCGGGCCGGCCAAGAGGTGCTGCGGGCCGCCATCGTGCGCCGGGGCCTTCCTGTCGTGCTGTATGCCGACAACGGGGCGCCGTTCTCCAACGCCGCGCTGGCCCGGACCTGCGCGGTGTTGGGCATCCGCCTGGTCCACTCCAAGCCCTACTCACCCGAGGGCCGGGGCAAGCAAGAGAGACTCAACCGCTTCATCCGGGAGAGGTTCATCGCCGAGGCCGAACACGTCGGCATCGAGGACTGGGGCGAGCTCAACGACCGCTTCGAGGCCTGGGCCGAGCAGGTGGCCAACCGGCGTGTCCACGCCGAGACGAACCAGACACCCATGGCCCGCTTCGAGGCGCCCGGCCCGCCCCGGGCCGCCGATCCGGCCCGGTTGATCGAGGCCTTCAGATGGTCGGTGGCCCGGCGGGTGACCCGCACCGCCACGGTGAGCCTCGAGTCCAATTCCTATGCGGTGGATCCCGCTCTGGTCGGCCAGCGCGTCGAGCTGCGCTTCGACCCTGAGGACCTGACCGTGATCGAGGTGTTCCACCAGGGCCGAGCGGCCGGGGTGGCCACCCCCTTTGTCATCGGACGCCACACCCATCGGGCCACGCCCCCGCCGCCCCGGCCCGATCCCCCACCCACGGGCGTGGACTACCTGGGCTTGGTGGCCGCCGCCCATGAGGCCGAGGTGGTCGGTCCGATCTCGTTCTCCCAGATGCCGTTGTCGGGCCTCGGCACCGAGGAGGCCGGCCAGGGCACCGACGGCAGCGAGGGCGCCGAGGGGGCCCGATGAGCCGGGCCCCGTGGGTGGCGCACTTCGGGCTTTCCCGCACCCCGTTCTCCAAGTCGATCGCCGCCAAGGACCTTTACTCCCGCGTCGCCCACCAAGAGGCCGTGGCCCGCATCGGCTTTTGCATCGTGGAGTCCGCCCTGGGGGTCGTCGTGGGTGACGTCGGGGCCGGAAAGACGGTGTCGGTGCGCGCCGCGGTGGCGGGACTGGACCCCACCCGCCACACGGTCATCTACGTGGCCAACCCCGCCTTCGGCACCCGGGGCCTGTATGTGACCATCGTGCGGGCGCTCGGGGCCGAGCCCCGCTTCCACAAGGCCGAGGTGATGGCCCAGGCCACGGACCTGCTGGCGGCCGAGGAGGCCGAGCGCCACCGCCGGGTCGTCCTCGTGATTGACGAGGCACACCTGCTCACCCCGGCCCAGCTGGAGGAATTGAGGCTGCTCACCAACCAGGACATGGACTCGGCGTCGCCCTTCGCCGGGATCCTCCTCGGCCAGCCGACTCTGTCCCGCCAGCTCCGCATGGGGGTCTTCGCCGCCCTGGACCAGCGCATCGCCACCCGGTTCTCGATCAAGGCCATGGACCTGGCCGAGTCCGCCGCCTACCTGCGCCACCACCTCGGCCTGGCCGGGCGAGACGAGGCGCTGTTCGCCGACGACGCCATCGCCCGCCTGCACCGGGTGGCCAACGGCCTGCCCCGCCAGCTCAACAACGCCGCCACCGCCGCCCTCATCGCCGCCGCGGCCGACAACAAGGACATCGTGGATGACGCCTGTGCCAAGCGGGCCGCCGCCGAGCTGAGCCGGGACTGAGCATGCCCAAGCCCAAGCATCCCCTGCGCCGCATCGTGCTCCGCCTGGACGTCGTCCCCGGCCCGCTCATCGGGGCCAGCGCATCC
>DATGAX010000459.1:0-2475 GCA_035312965.1 Acidimicrobiales bacterium | reverse complement strand
GGGGACTTCCGCTGCTGCTCGGACTGCACGCCGGCGACGACGATCAGCGCGACCTCCTCAGCCACTACGCCAAGGTGGCGGCCGAGCACGGCCACGACCCCCGTTCCGTGGAGCACATCGGGACCGCCGTCTGCCACATCGCCGGCTCCCGGGCCGAAGCCGAAGCCGAATTGCGGGCCAGCATGCCGGGGTGGATCCGCACCGGCGTCGGCGGATACGTCTCCCTCTCCTCTGCCCCCCGGCCCACCCGTGACCCGTACGCCTACGTGGAGCACCTCCTCGCCATCCATCCGATCGGGACGGCCGAGGAGTGCGTCGCGCATCTCCGGGCCAGCGCCGAACGCACCGGGATCGGCACCGTCCTGCTCATGGTGGAAGGCACCGGCGACCCAGCCCGCACCCGGGAGGCCGTGCTCCGGGTGGGGGCCGAGGTGGCACCGATGCTGAGGGGGTGCTGAGCGGTGCCGCGGAGTCCACGGGAGGCGGAGAGTGGTGGTCTCGGCGGCGGGCATTCCATCCGGCCGAACTGGAACTCGCCTGGCCGAAGAAGGAGCTGTACCGGGGGACTACCGCCTCGACCGGAGTTGTCCAAGAAATCCGAGGGCGCCGCGCAATGAATTGACGTTGGCCGGGGTAGCAGCCCGGCAGCGCAACAAACTGCGAAGAGGGCGGGGGTATCGCATGACACTGCACGACGTGGTGAGGCGCATCGGGGACGTCGAGGCGATCGACCAGGCAGCCGGGCCGCTGGCAAGAGTGGCCAAGAAGGTCATACCGCCCGGGCCCCTCAAGGACCTGCTCAGCGGGTCGCAGCTCGGCCATCCGCTCCATCCGGCGCTGACGGACATCCCGATCGGCTCCTTTGCCGCCGCCACGGTCCTGGACCTGGTCGGGGGGCGCCGGTCCCGGGACGCCGTTCGGGCCCTCCTCGCCGTCGGGATCGTCGCCACCGTGCCGACGGCCACCGCCGGCCTGGCCGACTGGTCCGACACCTACGGGTCGGAACAGCGCATCGGCCTCGTCCACGCCCTATCCAACGTGGCGGCGCTGTCGCTCTTCGCCGGCTCGCTGGCCGCCCGGCGGAGCGGCCGGACGCCTCTCGGCCGGGCGCTGAGCCTCGCCGGCATGACGACACTGGCGACGGGGGGCTATCTCGGTGGCCACCTCACCTACTCCCGTGGGGTCGGCGTCAACAACGCCTTCTACCAGCCCGAGCCGGAGGACTGGACGGCGGTCATGGACGCCGCCGACCTCCAGGCCGGCAGCCCCACCAAGGTTGAGGCCGACGGTGCCCCCGTCCTGCTCTACCGCGCCTCGGACCGGATCTACGCCATCGGCAGCCGCTGCAGCCATGCCGGCGGGCCGCTGCAGGAGGGCAAGATCGACGACGGTGCCCTGTGCGTCCAGTGTCCGTGGCACGGGAGCGTGTTCCGCCTCGAGGACGGCACGGTCGTCCACGGCCCGGCCAGCATCCCGCAGGCCGCCTACGACGTCCGGGTGCAGGACGGCCGGATCCAGATCCGTGCCCGCCGGTGACCCCCGGTCGGAGCCTCCCGACGGGGTAGCGCGGCGCCCTTTCACGACGCAACGCCGATCCGTTACGTTGAGAGGGTGTCGACGTCCTTCGTCGTCAGTCTCAGCATCGTTGTGGGCCTCGTCCTCGGCTCGCGGTTTTTCGTCTCGGCACTCCCTTGGCGGCGGCATGCTCGGCCCGTGACCGTCCTCGACGCGCTGCTCCTCGGGATCGGGCTTGCCGGCTTGGCTTTCCACTGTGGCTCGATGTTCTTCCGTTCCATCGTCGAAGCCGTGCCGGGGACCACCAAGGCAATCAACGACGTCGATGCCCTCGGCACCGCCAGCAAGATCGGGTACGCGCTACCCGCCGCCCTTGTCGTCCTCGGCTTCCGACACCAACACCGGGCCGCCGTGACAGTCGTCGCCTTGGCTCTGGCGGCGGTGGGGATCACCATGTACGACAATGGCTCTCTCTCCGCGCATCTCACCGCAATCTTCATTGCAGTGGTCGTCATCACCGGTGTTGTTTCGATGCTCGCGCTTTCTTCCCCCGCGCTCCGTCTCGGACGGTAGACGACGATCGACTGCTGCTTCAGGAAACGGCGAGCTTCCTTGTAGCAGGCATGAACGTTGACCGTCGCGTCCGCCTTCCCGAGGTTGGCGAGATTCCATTGCACGCCAAGGAACTTTCGGAGGTGAAATGGGGACTCTCCCGCGGTGGGTGCACCGATCAGCCGTGACCCGGAGCAGTTGGCGGTACTGGCCGCCAAGGGCGATCGCGACGCCCTGGAAGAACTGGTGCGACAGCTCCACCAGCCGCTGTGGCGATTCTCCTACCATCTGACCGGCGAGCGTGACCTCGCCGACGAGGCGGCCCAGGAGACATGGCTTCGGGTCGTCCAGGCCTTGCCCCGCTTCCGGGGCGAGTCGTCGGTGCTGACATGGCTGTTGCCATTGCCC
>DATGAX010000458.1:0-4085 GCA_035312965.1 Acidimicrobiales bacterium | reverse complement strand
CTCGATCGAGGCCGACGAGCTCGAGGCCCGCTGCTTCCAGCACGAGCTCGACCACCTCGACGGCCGGCTCCTGCTGGGCATGCTCGATTCCGAGCAGAAGAAGGATGCCATGCGCGAGCTCCGCCGGCGGGCGGAGTCGGTCGGGAGCTGACCTCTGCGGCTGGTATTCCTCGGCTCGCCCCCGGCGGCGGCCGCCTCGCTGCGGGCGCTCCACCAGGCCGGGCATGACATCGCACTCGTCGTCACCCGACCCGAGAAGAGGCGGGGCCGCCGCGGTGCGCCCAGCCCGACGGCGGTGGCGTCAGCGGCCACCGACCTCGGGCTCACCGTCACGGACGACATCTCCGCCGTCAAGGACGCCGGGGCCGAACTCGGGGTCGTCGTGGCCTATGGCCGGCTCATCAAGCCCGACATCCTCGCCGCCCTCCCGATGGTCAACATCCACTTCTCGCTCCTGCCCCGCTGGCGGGGGGCGGCGCCCGTCGAACGGGCCATCCTGGCCGGCGACCATGTGACGGGCGTGTGCCTGATGGAGGTGGAGGAGGGGCTGGACACCGGCGGTGTCTACCGCCGCCAGGAGGTCGCGGTCGGGCCGGATGAGACGGCACCTCACCTGACGGCCCGCCTGGCCGAGGTAGGCGCCCGCCTGCTCGTCGACGCGTTGGAGACGGGGCTGGCCCGGCCGGTGCCCCAGGAGGGCGAGCCGTCCTACGCGGCCAAGATCGAGCCGGCCGAGCTGCGCCTGGACTGGTCCCGCCCGGCCGCCGAGCTGCACCGGGTGGTGCGCCTCGGGCGGGCGTGGACCGAACACCGGGGCCGGCGGCTGCTGGTGCTGGAGGCGGTGCCGGTCGGGGAGGCGGCCGGCGAGCCCGGTGCCGTCCGCGGCGGGGTGGCGGCGGCCGCCGAGGGGGGACTGCGGCTGTTGACCGTGCAGCCCGAGGGCAGGCGGCCCATGAGCGCCCTCGACTGGGAGCGCGGCGCCGGCGCCGGCCCGCTCCGGCTCGGCCCTTGAGCCTCGCCCCGACCGCCCGGGGGTTGGCGCTGCACGCCCTCCGCCAGATCGATGCCGGCGCCCGGGCCAACGTGGTCGCGCCGGAGCTCCTGACCCACAGCCGGTTGGACCAGCGGGACCGCCACCTCGTGACGGAGCTGGTGTACGGGACCTGCCGGATGCAGCGGGCCTGCGACTGGCTCACGGGCCGGCACACCCGCGGCCGCATCGACGCCGAGGTCCGGTCCGCCCTGCGCCTCGGCGCCTACCAGCTGGGGTGGACCCGTATCCCGCCCCACGCCGCGGTGTCGGCCACCGTGGCGGAGGTGCGCGGCCCGGGCCGATCCGTGGTCAACGCGGTGCTGCGCAAGGTGGCCGGCGACATGGAGCAGGGGCTGGTCACCTGGCCCAACACGGCGACAGAGCTGAGCTACCCGGACTGGATCGTCGACCGGTTGACGGCCGATCTGGGCCGCGACCGGGCCCTGGCCGCCCTGCGGGCCATGAACGAGCCGGCCTCCGCCACCGTCCGGGCCGACGGGTACGTGCAGGACGCGGCCAGCCAGATGGTCGCCGCCCATCTCGGCCGCTTGGTGCCCGGCGGCACCGTCCTCGACATGTGCGCTGCGCCCGGGGGCAAGGCCACCGGCCTGGCGCCCACCGCCGCTCTGGTGGTGGCGGCCGACGTGTCCGTCGCCCGCTCCCGGGTGGTGGCGGCCAACGCGGCCCGCCTCCGAGCGGGCGGTGTGGTGACCGTCTCCGCCGACGGCAGTGAGCCGCCGTTCCGGGCCGGGCGCTTCGACCTCGTGCTGGTCGACGCCCCGTGCTCGGGCCTGGGCGTGTTGCGCCGCCGCCCGGATGCCCGCTGGCGCATCCAGCCCGGCGACGTCGACCGGCTGGTCGCGCTGCAGCGCCGGTTGTTGATCTCGGCCTCCGCCCTCCTCCGGCCGGGCGGGTACCTGGCCTACAGCGTGTGCACCCTCACCGTGGCCGAGACGGCGGCGGTGGACCGGTGGGCGGCGCAGGCCCTCGCCGCCCTGGCCCCGGTCGCCCCGCCCGGCGATCCGTGGGGCCACGCCGGCCGGGGGGCCCTCCTCCTGCCGCAGGCCGAGGGCACCGACGGCATGTTCCTCCTGACCCTCAGGTCTCCCAGGTGACGGCGTCGCGCTCGAAGGCGGCCGGGTTCTGCACCCGGACCACGCAGAAGAGCAGCCCGGCGGGGTCCCGCATCACCCACCAGGTGCGGATCTGCTCCACCCGCGTGGCGCCGAGCGCCTCCAGACGGGCGACCTCCGCGTTGATGTCGTCGGTCTCTATGTCGAGGTGCACGCGGCCGGGAGCCCCGACCCTCTGCACCATCAGCAGGAACCCGGGGATGACCTCACCCAGCTCGGCGTAGTCGGGGTCCTCGGTGTCGCGGTCGACGGTGGCCCCGAGGGCGCCCGACCAGAACCGGGTGGCGGTCTCGAAGTGCTCCGCGGGGACGTCGACGAGCGCCGCGGTCAGGCGGCTGCGGTGGCTCATGGCGCCACCGTAACCCGGTACCGTTGGCTCCGTGATCCGCATGGCGCCGTCGATCCTGTCGGCCGATTTCGCCGTTCTGGGCGACGAGATCGACCGGATCCGGCCCGAGGCCGACTGGCTGCACGTCGACGTCATGGACGGCCACTTCGTGCCGAACCTGACCATCGGGCCGCCGGTCGTGGCGTCCATCCGCAAGCACACCGACGCCTACCTGGACTGCCACCTGATGATGACCGACCCGGGCGAGTACCTGCGGGCGTTCGCCGACGCCGGAGCCGACAGCTGCTCCGTGCACGTCGAGGTGGGGGACACGGCCGATCTCATCCGGGAGATGCGGAGCCTGGGGCTGCACGCCGGGCTGGCGGTCAACCCCGAGACGCCGATCGAGGCGTGCGAACCGTGGCTGGATCGCATCGACCTCCTGCTCGTCATGTCGGTGCACCCCGGCTTCGGCGGCCAGCACTTCATGGAGGAGGCCGTGCCCAAGGTGGCGCGGGCGGCCGAGATCGCCCGCCGGGAGCACCTGGCTCTCACTATCGAGGTGGACGGTGGCATCGACACAGATACGGTCGGCCGGGTGGCGGCGGCGGGAGCGACGATGTTCGTCGCCGGCAGCGCCATCTTCGGCCACGAGGATCCGGTCGCCGCAGCGCGGGCCATCCGGGCCGCCGCCACCCGGGCTGCCGCGGCATGAGCGATCCCGCTCCGGACCGGCGTGAAGCGAAGGTGGTCACGGTCTCCGACGGGGTGATGGGCGGAACGCGGGAGGACAAGTCGGGTGAGGCGCTCGAGGCCGCCCTGACCGCGGCCGGCTTCGCCGTGATCGAGCGCTCAGTGGTGGCCGACGGGGTGGCGTCGGTGGCAGGGGAGCTGGCCCGGTTGTCGGCCAGCTTCCGCGGGCTGGTGGTGACCACGGGCGGGACCGGCTTCGCCCCCCGGGACCAGACCCCCGAGGGGACCCGCGAGGTGATCGAGCGCGACGCCCCCGGCCTGGCCGAGGCCATGCGGCTGGCCAGCCCCCTCGGGCGCCTGTCGCGCGGGGTGGCCGGTATACGCGGCCGCAGCATCATCCTCAACACCCCCGGCTCCCCCAAGGGGGCGGTCGAGTGCCTCGAAGCGGTGATCGACATCCTCCCCCACGCCTTGGAGCTGCTCGGCGACCAGCCCACGCGGCACCCCTGAGTGGACGCCGGCGACGACGCCCGGTGGATGGCCGAGGCGGTCGAGCTGGGCCAGTCCGTACGGGCCGTCACCTCGCCCAACCCCTGGGTCGGCGCGGTGCTCGTACCGGCCGGGGACGAGCCGATCACCCTGGGGGCCACCGCCCCTCCCGGCGGCCCCCACGCCGAAGTCACCGCCCTGGAGCTGGCCGGAGACTCGGCCCGGGGGGGCACCCTCTACGTCACCCTCGAGCCGTGCTCCCACCAGGGCCGCACCGGGCCCTGCGCCGACGCCATCCTCGCGGCGGGGGTGGCCCGGGTCGTGGTCGGCGTGGAGGACCCGGACCCGAACGTCTCCGGCGAGGGCATCCGGCGCCTGGAAGCGGCCGGCGTCCGGGTCGACCTCGGTG
>DATGAX010000457.1:0-5087 GCA_035312965.1 Acidimicrobiales bacterium | reverse complement strand
CATGGAGGGCAGCCTGACCATGCCCCCGAGCGCGTACTTCGACCGCAACTGCTTCATCGGGGCCACGACCACCGAGCGCCGGGAGCTGGCCCGGCGGTACGAGATCGGCGTCTCGAACCTCCTGTGGGGCAACGACTTCCCGCATCCGGAGGGCACCTGGCCGCACACCGCCGAGTGGCTCAAGAAGTCCTTCCACGACATCCCGGTCGAAGAGACCAGGGTCATGCTGGGGTTGGCGGCGGCCGAGGTCTACCGCTTCGACGTCGAGAAGCTCCGGCCGCTGGCGGACCGCATCGGCCCCACCCCGGCCGACCTCGGCCAGGACGACGCCGTCAGCATCCGCAAGTGGGAGGCTTCCCGGGCGGCCGGGCGGCACTGGCTCACCGGATCGGATCCCCTCCCGGTGGTCAGCGCCTGAGGTACTCCTCGACCGCCGCCCGCGCCGCCGACCTGTAGCGCCGGCGCACCGCTTCCGGCACCACCTCGGTCTGGAACCCGGCGCCGGATATGCGTTCGGTCCCGAACAGGTGTCCGCAGGTCCAGTTGAACAGTCTCTCCTCCGTTATCTCACCGGCCGGCCCGTCGTTGGCGTCATGGATGAGGTCGAGGACGGTCCAGGTCTCCTTCACCGCGTCGGCCAACCCGTCGCAGTACGCCCGGGCGGCGTGGTCGACCGCCAGCTCGATGATCTTCTGGGCCTCGTCGACCGGCCGGGCGGAGGGGGGACGTCGTCCCACGGCGACGAGCAGGTCGGCGGTCGCCGTCTGGAAGAACGGCCGCAGCACGGCGCCCTGTATGGGGAACGCAGCGGCACCGGCGCTCATGAGACCGCGGGCCAGGGCGGCGGCCCGGGCGGGTTCGTCAGGGTCGGCCTCGTACGTGTCACCGGCGTCGCCCGCCAGTTCGTCCAGAGCCTGCTGGGCGTAGGCGCGCCACGTCAGGATCCGATCCCGGAGCGGCCCTTCCCTTCTCGCCGTCAGCCCGGGTCCGGCACTGTGAGCAATCGCCTTCGCGTCACTCGGCTCGGCCCCCATGGTCCTCCCTCGCAGGGATGCGAATGAAGTATCCGCCTGCCGGCTCTCGATCGGGCCGAGATCCATCCCAATGGCCAAGCGATCAGGTGTCGTAGCGGTCGAGGAGGCGGCGCATGGCCTTCAGCTCCTTGGCCAGCGCGGCCCGCCCGTTCCCGGTCAGCGACGCCCAGGTGCGGGGCCGCCGGCCTTCGTAACCCTTGGTCAGCCGGATCAACCCGGCGCCTTCGAGGGCGGCAAGGTGACGCCCCAGGTTGCCGTCCGTCAGTCCGAGCGTGTCCTTGAGGTAACCGAAGTCGGCCCGCTTGGCCTCTTTGAGCACGACGAGGATGGCGAGGCGGTTGGGCTGGTGCACCACCTCGTCGAACTCGGAAGTGGGATGGGTACCCTCTTCGCTCAAATAGACCGGTGCTCGGCTCGGTACGAGGCCAGCCCGGCCAGCACCAGAATCGCACCGAGGGCCCCGACCACGGCGTCGTGGGTCATCTGCGTCCGGAAGATGCCGCCGCCGGGGATGACGCTGCTCTCGTCGTGGGGTCCGAAGGTCAGCACGTACAGACCCACCAGGACGATCAGGGCGCCGGCCCCCGCCACGACGGCGTCAGAGGCGGCCGCGGCCAACCCGATCAGGGTCGCCCCCAGGATGATGATCCATATCCCTTCCGCCCGCGAGAACGACTGGATCCACTCGGTGAAGGGCCGCATCATCACCAGGCTGGTGGCGGTGAAGACGAACCCGGCCGCGACCAGGTAGTCGGTTCCCACCCCCACTCCGATCCTCGTCTCGTTGAGCTTGGCCAGCGCCCAGATGATCACGAAGGCCAACGGCGCGCCGTACCTCCAGGCGACCGGCTCCGGGGCGAATTCGGTGACGCCGTAGTTGACGAGGAGGACGCCGATGACGACGAGGGGGAACGACCGGTTGTGGCGGTCGGCCCGTACCCTCCTCTGGATACCTGCGAGGTCCTGCTCGGTTGCGGTCATGGCCTGTCCCCCTAGCTCGTGTCGGCGGCCAAGTACTCTGCATTGCAGAGTACTTGTCAGTGCAGAGGAGCGCAAGGCGAACGCGCCAAAGAACGTTTGTCATGTTCCTGCGCGCTTCTGGGACCCGACGGTCCCTCAGAAGCAGTTGCTGCCGGTGATCGTGCGGGGCGCAGTTGTCGTGGAGGTCGAGCTCGTCCAGCCGGTGCCAACGGCGCTGGCCACCTCGAACCAATAGGTCGCGCTCGACAGGCTTGCAGTCGTCCATGACGTCGAGGCGACCTGGCTGGCGACAAGCGCGAATCCGCTGCTCGCCGACGTAGTGGACTCATACACCTTGTAGCTGCTGGAGTGCCCGACGGCGCTCCAGCTGACGATGATCGTCCTGCCCATAGGGCTCGAACAGGATGCTGCGGGGCTGCTCGGTGGTGAGGGGACAGCTTGCGACTGGGCCTCTCCTCTGTTGCCAGCGTGCAGAGCGATCGTCCACCCTGACGCCGAGGCGGTGCTCGAGGCGGCGGCCATGATTCCACTCATCATCACGACGAGAAGGCCCAAGCGAGATGGGATGTTCGTTCTCACCCGTGCTCTCCCTTGGTCGCGCTCGGGGCCGAATCCGGCTTGGACGGGCCGCGCTCTAGCTGGTCCAGCTATCGGTGGCCGGGCCGGCGGTCGACGTGGCGGCTCCGCCCGTGGCCGTGATGCCGGTGAGCGAAGGCAGCGAGAAGTACGTGGCGGCGCAGGCGGCCGGGGCCGCCGTGGTCATGGTTACGTCGTTGGTCAGGGTGACCGTGAGGGGATTGTTGGCCTGGCCGCTGGCCCCCACCGTCAGAGGGGTGGTCAGCGTGTGGGAGCTGCCGCTGGTCGACGTCGAGTAATTCCAGATCACGTCGCTGGTCGTGGAGCTGCAACCCGTCTGGGCGGTGCTCAGCGCCGAGGTCGTGTAGCCGGCGGCGAAGGTCGTGTTGGTCGGCAGTTGCACCGCCGTAACGGTCACCGGGTACGGGTTCGGGTTGGTGATGGTGACCACCACATCGCCATTGCCACCGGGGTAGAGCAGGTTGCCCGCCGAAGGCGACGCCACCGCACTGATCGTCAGGTTGGAAATGCCGGCCGACTGTCCCTCGGCCGAAGAACCGGAGTTCACACCGACGACCCAGTTGGTCGCGGCATAGCTGGCGCCGCCGATCAGCATGGCTCCGACTACTGCGGAGCCGACCTTGGTCGCTACCGACCAAGCGCGCACCGACCTCAAGAAAGCGCGATCGAGTCTCATACCACGTCTCATTCAAGAATCTCCCTCGCATGTGGGGCGGGCATGCTCAACCCGCCGGTCTCAGAAGGAACATCGGAACACCCCGCCGTGGGCGCGTAGGGCCGAAAGTCCCGAATCTGGCGATACCGAGATATCGGTAGACGTCTTAGCGAAGGCGCTGATCGACCGTCCGACGCTCTCGGCAACGTCGCTGCGCCTGAGGGGCGCCCGCCGGTGCGTCAGGGCCGGCTGAGCCAGGAACGTCACAAACTTGTCCCCGTTCGTGCACTGGAACTGGAAGGATGTGTCCGCCCTCGACGCGATCGCGTGCTCGACGATGCACTGGAACCCTTGGGATCGAGAGGGCTTCCCGGTGCTGTCGTCGGCAGCTCCCTCGGCCATCTGATCGGCCACGGAGCAGGCCGCGCCGACAGTCGTGACGTTCAATGCCGCTCCGAGCGCCGCCCTCGGGCCGAAAGCGACGTAGCCGCAGGGGAGGGTGTTCGGCGTGGACCGGGGCGGACCCAGGCTGCCGTCGATGCCGGCGTTGAGGTCGGGCCACGATCTGCTGCGCGAGGGTGAGCCACGGTGACTGAGAGTGCAGCCCGGGCGTCGCGTCGACGGACACAGAGAAGATCCACCGGGCGGTCCGGACGATCAGGACTCCGCCGGGCGGACCCGGCGAGAAGTAGTAGGCGGCGTCTCCGACTCCCGTGACGCTCGGCGGCGCCGGATCCGGCGGCACGGTTTGCAGCTGGGCGTTCCATGCCGCTTGGGCCAGTGCGGATGTCGGGTAGGTGTAGCCGACGAAGGTGACGGCGATCTTGTCGTCCGTCTCTGTTCCGCTCGCAACGGTCGTGCGGCCCTCCGACTGGCAGAGGCTGGCGGAGGGATCCGGAGGAGTCTGCGCCGGGTACGGCTGCAAGGTCGCACCGGTGCCGGCAGTCAGGGCCTTCCCGGCCGGCGGGCTACAGGCGATGGTGAGCTCCTGCCCACCGCCGGCGGTTTGGCTAACCGCTTCGGGAAGCTGTGAGTCCTGCTGTCTGATGGTGGGGCGGGCCGGAAGGGTCGGGACAAGAAATGGGCTTGCCGCCCGGAACCGGATGGGGGTGACGACCCGTCTGTAGTAGCGGGAGGTGAGCCGTGCCGGATGAGGAGTCTTTCGGGCGGTACGTGATGGAGGCGTATCCGGCGTTGCTGCGACGGGCCCGGCTGCTGGTTGGCGATGCCGGTCATGCTGAGGACCTGGTCCAGCTGGCGCTCGCGTCGGCCTTTACGCACTGGCGGACGGTCCGCCAACCCGATGCTTACCTACGGACGGTCATGGCTCGCAAAGCCATCGGTTGGCGGGCCCGCCGTTGGCACGGCGAGCTGCCGACCGACCCCCTTCCCGACTCGGCGGACGGGTCGGTGCAGGCCGGTGACTTCGACTTGGGCGGGGCGGTGCGACAGGCCTTGATGACGTTGCCGGCGGAGCAGAGGGCGGTGGTGGTGCTCAGGTACTTCGACGACTGCAGTGAGGCCGACATCGCGGCGGCGCTCAAGTGCTCGCCGGGGACAGTCAAGAGCCGGGCGTCCAGAGCTCTCGCCGCCTTACGGGCCAGTGGCCTGCTCGCAGAGGAAGGACAAATGAGATGACCGATGATGGTACGTTCCCCCCTCCCACCGGGGGCTCTGACTCGATCCCGCCGCCCGAGGGCGCCGAGGAGATCCCCGACCCTGCTGCGGAGCAGCGTCTCCGGGAGCTGCTGCACACCGCGGCCGGAGATGCAGGTGACGGTCGCGGCGGTGGCCGTGACAGCTTCTCCGTCATCTATGCG
>DATGAX010000456.1:0-3389 GCA_035312965.1 Acidimicrobiales bacterium | reverse complement strand
ATCCGCGGCCGATCGACCGGGCCAACCCGGTCCAAACCGACCACAAACCACGAAACATCCGCCCCCTCGCGATGCACCGAGAGCAACGTAGCGCCTGGGCCGGGCCGGGCGCGGATCTTCTGCACTATGGGATGAGGGTGGGGCAGCACCGGGAAGAATGGGGCCATGCCCCTCGGGTTGCCCGACTCAGTGCGTGGGTTCCTGTTCGACATGGACGGGGTCCTGACCCGCACCGCATCCGTGCACGCGGCGGCCTGGAAGGAGACCTTCGACGACTTCCTGCGGGCCCGGGACGGCGCCGCCTTCGTGCCGTTCGACGCCCACACCGAATACGACCTGTACGTCGACGGCCGGACCCGACTCGACGGCACCCGGGCTTTCCTCGCGTCCCGTGGCATCGAGCTTCCGGAAGGATCACCCGCCGACCGGCCCGGCCGCGCCACAGTCGAGGGTCTGTCGAACCGGAAGAACCAGCTGGTCCTGGAGATACTCCGCCGCGACGGGGTGCAGGTCTTCGACGACGCCGTCCGCTACGTGCGGGCGGTCAAGGCGGCCGGGTACCCCAGGGCCGTCGTGTCGGCCAGCGCCAACACCGCCCAGGTGCTCGACGCGGCGGGGATCGCCGGGCTGTTCGACGCCCGGGTCGACGGGGTGGTGGCGGCCGCCCGCCGGCTGGCCGGCAAGCCGGCCCCGGACATGTTCCTGGCCGGGGCCGATCTGATCGGGGTGCCGCCGGCCGCCTCGGCCGTATTCGAGGACGCCCTGGCCGGTGTCGAAGCGGGGCGGGCCGGCCGGTTCGCGTGTGTGGTAGGAGTCGACCGGGTGGGCCAGGCCGGCGCCCTCAGGGAACACGGCGCCGACCTGGTCGTGTCGGACGTCGCCTCCCTGCTCGGCGCGGGCGGGCCGGAGGTCGGGGAGGGGGCCGGGTGATCGAGCACCCCGCGTTCACGGTGGAAGCGTGGGCCCTTCGCGAGCTCGTCCTGGACCTCGACGTGCTGGCCCAGAGCGAGTCACTCTTCGCCGTGTCGAACGGGCACATCGGCCTCCGGGGGAACCTCGACGAGGGCGAGCCGCACGGCATCCCCGGGACCTATCTCAACGGCGTGTACGAGCTCCGACCGCTCCCCTACGCCGAAGCCGGCTACGGGTATCCCGAGTCGAGCCAGACGGTGCTCAACGTCACCAATGGCAAGCTCATCCGTCTGCTCGTCGACGACGAGCCGTTCGACGTGAGGTACGGCCGGCTCAACCACCACGAGCGGGTCCTCGACTTCCGGGGCGGCACCCTGGACCGCCGGGTGGAGTGGGTGTCGCCGGCGGGCCGGACGGTCAAGGTGCACTCGACCCGCCTGGTGTCGCTGACCCAACGGGCCGTCGCCGCCATCCTCTACGAGGTCGAGGCGGTCGAGCCGATCTCGGTGGTCGTCCAGTCCGAGCTGGTCGCCAACGAGTCGGTCCCGGATCTCAGCGCCGATCCCAGGTCCGCCTCGGCCTCCGGGATGCAGCTGGCCTGCGAGGAGACGGTACCCGCCGGGTGCGGGGCGATCATGGTCCACTCCACCCGGCGCACCGGCCTGCGCCTGGCCGCGGCCATGCACAACGACGTGACCGCCCCGTCGGACCCGCTGCTCGAGGTGCAGGTCGGCGACGACGTGGGGCGGGTGATGGTCGCCACCGATCTCTCGCCCGGTGAGACCTTGCGGATCGTGAAGTACGTGGCCTACGGCTGGTCGGGCTCTCGGTCGCGCCCCGCCCTTCACGACCAGGTGGTGGCCGCCCTCGCCGGGGCGCGCCGGAGCGGGTGGGACGGGCTGCTGCGAGACCAGCGGGCCTTCCTCGACGACTACTGGGCCGGCGCCGACGTCGAGGTGGACGGGGATACGCAGGTCCAGCAGGCGGTGCGCTTCGGCCTGTTCCACGTGCTGCAGGCGGCTGCCCGGGCGGAAGGGCGCCCGGTGCCGGCCAAGGGCCTGACCGGGCCGGGCTACGACGGTCACACGTTCTGGGACTCCGAGACCTATGTGATGCCCGTCCTTACCTACACCCGGCCGGCGGCCGCCGCCGACGCGCTGACGTGGCGCCGGGCCACCATCCCTGTCGCCGAGCAGCACGCCGCCAGCCTGGGCCTGCAGGGCGCGGCGTTCGCGTGGCGGACCATCGCCGGCGAGGAGTGCTCCGGCTACTGGCCGGCGGGCACGGCTGCGTTCCACGTCAACGCCGACATCGCCGACGCCGTGGCCCGCTACGTGGACGCGACGGGCAATCTCGAGTTCGAAGAGGAGGTCGGCGTGCCGCTGCTGGTCGCCACCGCCCGGTTGTGGCGCAGCCTGGGCCAGCACGACATGGAAGGGCACTTCCGCATCGACGGCGTCACCGGGCCCGACGAGTACAGCGCGGCCGCCGACAACAACGTCTACACGAACCTCATGGCGGCCCAGAACCTCCGCTGCGCCGCCGACGCGGTCGGCCGCTATCCCGGTCCGGCCGCCGCCCTCGGCGTGTCGGCCGAGGAAGCGGCGGCGTGGCGCGATGCGGCCGAGGCCGTCGTGCTGCCCTTCGACGCCCGACTCGGCGTGCACCAGCAGAGCGAGGGTTTCACCGATCACGCCGTCTGGGACTTCGCCGGGACCGGGCCGGACCAGTACCCCCTGATGCTCCACTTCCCGTACTTCGACCTGTACCGGAAGCAGGTGGTCAAGCAGGCCGACCTGGTGCTGGCCATGGTGCTCCAGGGTGAGCACTTCACCCCCGAGCAGAAGCGGGCCAACTTCGTCTACTACGAAGGTCTGACCGTGCGGGACTCGTCGCTGTCGGCGTCGTCACAGTCGGTGATGGCGGCCGAGGTCGGCTATCTCGACCTGGCCCACGACTACCTGGGCGAGTCGGCCCTCATCGACCTTCAGGACCTGGAGCACAACACCCGCGACGGCCTCCACCTCGCCGCCCTGGCCGGGACCTGGACCGCGCTGGTGGCGGGGTTGGGCGGCATGAGAGCCAGGGCAGGGAACCTGTCGTTCACCCCCCGGCTCCCTGAAGGCATCAGCCGCCTGCGCTTCCGGGTCCGCTACCACGGCCGGCGGGTCGGTGTGGACGTGCAGGGGGACCGGGTGACGTACCGCATCCTCGAGGGGGAGCCGATGCCCATCCACCACAACGGCCGCCGGGTCCAGGTCGGCTCCGATCCGGTGCAGCAGGACATCCCGGCCCTGACGCCCGCCGCCGCGCCCCGCCAGCCGGCCGGGCGGCGGCCCGCGCCCCGCCGCACCCGGCCGGCCGGCCGGGGCGAGGACAGCCGGCCGTGAGGACGGGCGCCGTCCGCCTGGTCGCCCACGGCGGGCCGTTGGAGATCGCCACCGTCGAGTTGGCCCCGCCCGGACCGGGCGAGGTCC
>DATGAX010000455.1:0-4358 GCA_035312965.1 Acidimicrobiales bacterium | reverse complement strand
CCGGTTTCGAGCAGATGGGTCAGGTGCTCCACCCGGTCCTTCACCTCGAGGTTCGTGCCTTCCACGTCGGCCAGCCGAGCGAGGATCGCCTTGTCGTCCTGCGAGCGCAGGACGCCGACACCCAGCGCGGCGAGGACGACGGCGCCGATCCCGCCGGTCAGGACGTAGGGCAGCTGGATCGCCACGTCAGCTTCGTCGCGGATGTTGGCGTAGCCGACGGCGATGGCGATGAGGGCGGCGACCACCAGCGCCCCGCCGATCAGCTCCCGGCCGTGCTGTCGTCTGAGTCGGTCCATGATTCCTTCTTTCACTCAATGGGTTCCGAGATACGCGCCATGCAGGACATCCACGTCGTCCCGCAACTGGTGGGCCGGGCCGTCATAGACGATCACGCCCTTGCGCAGGAGCAGCGCGGTCGAGGCGATCGACAGGGCGGCCGTGGCCGCCTGTTCGACCAGGACACAGGCCGTGCCCCGTTCCGCGTTGACGTGCTGGATCGTCTCCAGCAGTGTTTCGACCATCTTCGGGGCGAGCCCCAGTGAGAGCTCGTCGATCAGGAGCACCTGCGGTTCCGAGAGCAGCGCCCGGCCGATGACGAGCATCTGCTGCTCCCCGCCGGAGAGACTGCTGGCCGTCTGGCGGTACCGCTCCTTCAGCCGGGGAAAGATCTCGTAGACGCCGGCGAACCGCTCGGCCGCGTCCCGCCACGTCCCGCCCCGGGCATACGCACCCATGTACAGGTTCTCCTCCACCGTCATGGTGGGGAAGATTCGCCGGCCCTGGGGGACGAGGGCGACCCCCCGGCGGACGACGGCCTCGGCGGCCGGAGGGAGAGGCTCGCCGTCGAGGAGCACGTCGCCCGTCCGAGGGACCAGCCCGGCAACGGCGTTGAGGGTCGTGGTCTTGCCGGCGCCGTTGGGGCCGATGAAGGCGACGATCTCGCCGTCGCCGACGGTGAAGTCGATGCCCGTCAGGACGGGGACGGGCCCGTAGGAGACGTGGAGGTCGCGGATCTCCAGCATCAGGCGCTCCTCCCCAGGTAGGCCTCGCGGACGGCTTCGTCGGCCTGCACTTCGAGCGGGGTACCGCAGGCCAGGACCGTCCCGAAGTTGAGGACCGTGATCGTGTTGCAGACGCCCATGACGACGGCCATGTCGTGCTCGATGAGGAGGACGGCGAGGCCGAGGTCGGCCAGTCGTCGCATGAGGGCGACGAGGTCGGCGGCCTGGTCGGTGTCGAGGCCGGACGCCGGCTCGTCGAGCATGAGCAGTGAAGGAGCGGCGCACAGGGCCCGGGCGAACTCCACCACGCGGAGCTCGCCGAAGGCGAGGCTGCCGGCGGAGCGGTTGACGTCACCCCGAAACCCGACGAGGCGGGCGATGCGCTCGGCCCGCTCTGGCGGTGTCAGCCGGTTGAGGGTGGGTTCGAAGGCGTAGTCGCGGCCGGTGGCCTCCGCAATCGCCACGCCGAGGAGCAGGTTGTCGAGCACCGAGAGGCTGGCGAAGAGCCGGGGGGTCTGGAAGGTGCGGCCGACACCGGCGCGCCCGCGGGCCACGACCGAACCCCGCAGCGGGTTGCCATGGAAGGTGATCTCGCCCTGGTCGGGGGTGTAGAGCCCGGAGATGCAGTTGAAGAACGTCGTCTTGCCGGCGCCGTTGGGGCCGATGACGCCGGTCACTTCGCCGGCGCGGGCCAGGAGGCTGACGTCGTCGAGTGCTTGCAGGCCACCGAAGCGGATCGACACCCCGCTCACGGTCAGGACCTCCTCCTTCCGGACACGGCGTTCGATCGACCACCGGCTGCCCGGCGCCACGCGGACCCGGATGCGCTCCCGGGAGGGTGCCAGCCGCTCGTACATCGCCGGGGCGAGACTCATCGGGTCCTCCCCTCGGCCCGGCGGCGGAGTCGCTGGCCGATCTCGGCCAGGCCACCGGGGATGATCAGGATCACGCAGAGGGCGACGAGCCCGGCGAAGAACTGGTCGTAGCCCACGAAGCGGCCCTGCGAGGCGGCGTCGAGGTACTTGGGGACCGCCCCGAAGACCAGCCCGGCGGCGATGGCGCCGCCGATCGAGCCGAGCCCGCCGACCACCGCGTAGGCGAAGTAGGCGATGGCCAGGATCGGGTTGAAGTAGTTGGCCGGGACGACCTGCTGGAGGATGCCGTAGAACGTGCCGGCCACGGTGGCGATCATCCCGGCCAGGCAGATCGTGAACAGCTTGTACCGGCCGGGGGAGTGCCCGAGGACGGCGAAGGCCATCTCCGAGTCCCGCAGGGCGTCGATGCGGGTGCCGATCCACGACTTGCGGATCAGATAGCAGGCCACGGCCACGAGGAGCGTGAATCCGGCGATCAGGTAGTAGAGGCGGGTGTCGCTGCTGACGATGGACGGCCGGGCGATCGGCTTCTCGAATCCGCCTTCGGCGCCGAGGTAGCTCTGGAAGAACGACTTCTGGGCCAGGTAGGCGAAGGCCAGGGTGGCGATGGCGAAGTTCACGCCCCGCAGCCGGAGGGCGAAGAACCCGATCAGGAGCGACACCGGGATCGAGGACAGCGCCACGATCACCAGGACGAGGGCGAAGGGGACGCCGTGGTTCTGCAGCGTGTTGAGCATGACCACGCCCATCCCCATCTGGGCCAGGGTGGCCAGGCTGATCTCGCCGACCCAGGCCACCACGGAGGCGGAGAGCACGGCCAGGGCCACGATCAGCCCGAAGTCGATGGCGTAGGCCGGGCCGGCGAAGCTGAGCGTCCTGGGAAGCGTGAGGAACAGGTAGGCGAAGGCCAGGAGGCCGGCCGTCCGCACGGCCGCCGCCCGGAACCGCAGAGGGCGGGGGAGCGGCAGCATCGCCGTCGGGATGCGTTCCACCACCGGCGCGTCGCTCACCTCCGCCGCCGGGCGCAGCTCGGTCACACTCATGCCCGCACCACCGCCTTGTCCTCGAATGCGTTGCGCTGCCGGGCGACGCGCACCACCATGACCACGACCAGCAGGATGAACGGCCAGGCGTCGGCCAGACCCTTGGCCGTCGGCTGGTACACCTGCGTGAAGGCCTCGAGCCCACCGAGGAGCAGCGCGCCGAACACCGTGAGCGGGAGGCTGATCAGCCCGCCGATGAAGCTGACGGCCACCGCCTTGAGGGTGAGGCCGGTGAGCGACTGGTTGTCGAGGAACAGGATCGGCGCCAGCAGCATGGTGGTGAGCCCGGAGAGGGCGAAGGCCATCGACCACACCACCGGCGACACCAGCTTGGGTTGGACACCCATCAGCCGGGCGGCGACGCCGTCGTCGGACACGGCCCGCATGCCCATGCCGAGCCGGGTCCGGCGCAGCAGGTGGTTCAGCCCGTAGAAGACCGCGCCGGTGGCGATCAGCAGGAGGATCTGGTCGTAGGTGATCGAGTACTGGGCCCCGGGGATCGTCACCTTCTTGCCGACCAACGGGGAGGGGAAGACCTGCCCCCACGTGTTACCCCACCACGGCACGATGAAGACGAACCCCTGGGCGAAGATGAACAAGGCGAGGGTCGACACGGTCTGCAAATCTGGCCGGCCCGCCAGCCGCCGGATGACGAGGCGCTCGAACGTCAGCCCGAGCAGCACGGCGAAGGCGAGGCCGACGGTGACGCCGAGGTAGTAGGGGAAGTGGCGCAGGGTGATCAGGTCCCAGGCCACGAAGCCGCACAGCACACCGATGCCGCCGTGGGCCAGGTTGAGGACGCCGGTCGTCCGGTAGACGAGCACCATCCCGAGGGCGATCAGCGAATAGAAGGCGCCAGAGGTGACGCCGATGATCAAGGTCTGCAGGAGTTTCGCCACGTCTCGCACCGTACGGACACCTGCTCCGCCCGTCGTCCGTAGCGACTACCGATTGACCTACCGATGCGGACCAATCGCCGGTTACGGACACTCCGTACGTATCGGAATCGGTAGGCCCTACGGACGACGGGCGACGGACCGGTCCGTACGGTCCCCCAGAGAACGTCTTCACGTCAAAGGGGACCGCATGAGCAGATCGAGATGTTTCGTCGCCCTGATCGGGGCACTCGTCCTGACCGCCGCCTGCGGGGGCAGTGACAAGCAGCGCGACGCCGTCGCCAAGCGCCAGGCGCTGCTGGTGGCCGCCGCCGGCCAGGTCGCCGCCGGCACGTCGGCGGTCGAGCCCGGCGCGGCGGCCTCGACCGGCCAGAGCGCCGCCGCCGACTCGTCCGCCGCCGGCTCCGCCAGTCCCGAGTCGGGCGGCGGTTCCACTCCGGCCGCTCTCGCCGCCGGCGGATCCGGGTCGTCCTCTTCGGGGACGGCCGCTGTCGCCGCCGGCCCGTCCGCCAAGAGCGGTGCCACCCCGGCCGGTCCGGGATC
>DATGAX010000454.1:0-2069 GCA_035312965.1 Acidimicrobiales bacterium | reverse complement strand
ATGCCGCCCCGGCGCCGGAATCGATCACCCGTATATCCCTCGATACGGCTCCCTTCACTGCCCGAAGCTGTATCGCAGGTTGGCGTTGATCAGCTCGTTGATCCGCTTACGCATGTGACCGACCAGGCCGTCATCCGGTAGGACACAGGTGTCGCGGCAGTTCTCCAGCCTTCTCGAACGGGCGGGTGTCGAGCACCGCCGGCTCTACGACTGCCGCCACACGGCCGCCAGCCTTCTGCTGGCCCAAGGCGTGGCGCCGGGGGTGGTGATGGAGACGCTCGGTCACTCGTCGTACGCCCTGACGATGGAGACCTACACCCACGTCATGCCCGAGGTCATGCGGGACGCGGCGAACGCCATGGACCGGGCGCTACGGCCCACCTCGATCGGTGACAACCAAACGGCCTGACAACTTTGGTCGTCAACTTGGTCGTCAAACCGCCCATCGACGGCCACCTGGCGGACGGTCCGCCGGCCAGCGGGAGGCGACTCCAACCCGCTGACCAGCGACGTACCCGAGCGGAGAGGGTGGGATTTGAACCCACGGTGGGTTGCCCCACACACGATTTCCAATCGTGCCGATTCGGCCGCTCTCGCACCCCTCCGGGTTGCTTCTGGGCGCCACCAAGGTATCCTGTCCGAGTAGGCCGGGTACCGGGCGCGGTGGTCGGGTCCTGCGCAACAGAGCACCGTGAACCGAGTCAGGGCCTGACGGCAGCAGCTCTCAGCGGACCGCTCCGTGTGCCGCAGATCAGCCTGACCATCGCGCCGGGCGCCCGGCCTGACTGTCTCACGGCGGACCGTAAGGTGGGGAGATGGCCGAGGACGGAGTGATTCCTTACCAGGCGCTCTACCGGCGGTTCCGGCCGCAGCGCTTCGCCGACGTGCTGGGCCAGGACCACGTCACCCGGGCCCTGCGGGTCTCGGTGCGGGACGGGAAGGTCGCCCACGCCTACCTCTTCAGCGGGCCGCGCGGCACGGGCAAGACCAGCACGGCCCGCATCCTGGCGATGGCGCTCAATTGTGAGCAGGCCGACGACGGCGAACCCTGCGGCACGTGCGGCTCGTGCGTGGCCATCCGCAGCGGAGCGTCCCTCGACGTGCAGGAGCTCGACTCCGCCACCAATCGCGGCATCGACGAGACGCGGGATCTGCTCAGCCGGGTGTCGCTCGGGACCCCCGGGCGGTGGAAGGTGTACATCGTCGACGAGGTCCACCAGATCACGCCCGCCGCGGCCAGCGCCCTGCTCAAGACGTTGGAGGAGCCGCCCGGCCACGTGATCTTCGTGTTGGCCACGACCGATCCGCAGAAAGTGCTGGAGACGATCCGGAGCCGCACGCAGCACTTCGAGTTCCGGCTCCTCGGCTCGGAGGTGCTGACCTCTCTGCTCCAGGAAGTGGCCCGCCAGGCCGACCTGCAGCTTCCGCCCGAGGCCATCGACGTGGTCGTCAGGCGGGGGCACGGTTCGGCGCGCGACGCGCTGTCCGCGCTCGACCAGGTGGCGGCGGCCGGCTCGGTAGAGGACGACACCACCCTGGTGGCGGAGCTGGTGGACGCCATGATCGAGCGGGACGCCGGCGGGGTGCTGGTCAAGGTGGCCGAGGCGGTGACGTCAGGTCTCGACGCCCGCCGGCTCGGCACCGCCCTCTTGGAGCACCTGCGCAACGGGTTCCTGGCCACGAGGGCCCGGTCCCTGGTCCTGCTGTCCGAGTCGGCTACCGCCGAGGTGGAAGCCCAGGCGGCCAAGATGGGGACGGCAGCGGTGGTCAGGGCCATGGAGCTCATCGGCCAGGCGCTGATCGACATGCACGACTCGGCCGATCCGCGGACCACTCTGGAGGTGGCGCTGGTGCGGCTCTCGGCGCCGGACCTCGACGACACGCCCGCCGCCCTGCTCGAGCGCATCGAGCGGTTGGAGCGCTCCGGGGGCCCGGAGGGTGCCGGCCCCCCCGCCGGAGCGGCTGAGCCGGCGGTTGGACGCGCCGAGCCCGCGGCCGGACCGGGTGCACCAGCCGCCGGACGGGCCGAGACGCCCGAGCGGAGGGCGCCGCCGGAGTCCCGGCCCGGG
>DATGAX010000453.1:0-2934 GCA_035312965.1 Acidimicrobiales bacterium | reverse complement strand
GAGCCGGATCGTGACCTCGTAGTCGCCGACCGACCCCGACACGTGCTCGACGGCCGCCTGGGTGAAGACCTTGAAGTGCCGGTGGTCGGATCGGATCCGCTGGAAGTTGATCTCGAGCCCGCAGTACGGCGGGCACAGCTTCGGGAAGTACTGGTGCAGCTGGGCCACGCGGCCACCGAGCGCCGGCCCCTGCTCGACGATGTAGACGTCAGAGCCCGCCTCCGCCGCTTCGATGGCCGCGCTGATCCCGGCCATCCCGCCGCCGACCACGAGGATCCCCCGTTCCCGGCCGACGGCGGCGGCCCGACCATTCCCGTTGCTACCAGCCATACCGGCCTACGGGATGTTGCTGGCGAAGGGCACCTTCTCCAGCTCCCACTCCCCGCTCTTCGGGTCGCGGCGGGAGTTGACGAAGACCTTCCAGTTGGCTTCGTCGAGCTTCGGGAAGTCGCCCCGGTAGTAGTAGCCCGGCCAGCGGGTCTCCTCCCGGAACAGCATGTGGCGCAGGCAGGCCTCGGCCGAATCGATCCGGTCCCATACCTCCCAGCACCGCAGGAGGTCGTGGAGGTCGCGGGCGGCGAGGTGCTGGGCGTCCTCCCGGAACATGTCCATGAGCTCGATGCCCCGCTCCAGCATCGGGCCGCTGGTCATGTACAGCGTGCTCGGCCCGCCGGCGTACTCGTCCATGATCTTCTGGATCCGGTGCAGCGCCATCTTCGGCAGGATGTAGTGGGCGTTGAGCTCCGGCCGGCTGGTCTCGTGCTGGTGCTCGCCGTACACGTTGAACGGCCGGTAGATCTCCCGGATCGTGTCGTCGACCTGCCCCTGGTCATGGCGGACGTCGGTGTTGTCGAGCACGTACTGGACGGCCGCCTTGCCGGCCAGGCGGCCCTCGGTGTAGCTCCCGGAGGAGAACTTGTGGGCGGAGGCGCCGCAGGCGTCGCCGGCGGCGAAGAGCCCCTTGGTCGTGGTCATCCGGTTGTAGCCCCAGCGGTAGCCGTCGGGGGCGACGTCCTCCGGCCCGGAGCACCAGGCGCCGGTGGCCGAAGCGTGTGACCCCATCAAGTATGGCTCTGTAAGGATGATCTCCGACGGCGTCTTGGCCGGGTCGATGTTCTGGGACGCCCAGATGTGCGCCTGGGACATCGTCATGTCGAGGAAGTCCTCCCAGGCGTCGGACTCGATCTCGGCGATCTTCTTGGGGTCGTTCTGGGCCTCCAGGAACATCCTCTGCAGCGCCGTGTCGGTGCGCAGGTAGTGCGGGCCCTTGCCCTCCTTGATCTCGTTGAGCATGAGGTGGTTCCGCAGGGGCGTCGGTACCGGCCTGGCCGTCCCGTAGGGAGCCCACTCGTCGAGTTCGTGCTTGCGGTACTCCTCGGCGATCCCGCCCTGGGCGTTCTCGAGGACGGCCTTGAACAGCAGGAACCACATGCCCACCGGGCCGTAGCCGTCCTTGAAGCGGGCCACCACCAGGCGGTGCTCCATCTGGGTCATCTTGGCCCCGGAGCGGATCTCCAGCGCGTAGGACGATCCGGTGTTCCAGGGGGCGTACCAGATCCGGCCGAGACCCTCGCCCTGGGCCCGGGGCCGGTAGACGCCGGTGGCGCCGCCGCCGCAGCTGATGACGGCCTTGGCCTTGAAGACGTAGACCTTGTAGTCCCGCACCGAGAAGCCGACCACGCCGGCGATGCGGGTCGGGTCGTCGGCGTCGAGCAGCGGGTGGGCCACGAAGATCCGCTCGTAGAGGTTCCCTTCGCCCAGCGCGTTCTTGGCCGCCTCGGCCACGATGGGCTTGTAGGACTCGCCGTGGATCATGATCTGCCAGCGGCCCTCACGCTTGTAGTGCCCGTCCTCGTTCTTGAAAATGGGGAGGCCCCACTCTTCGAACAGGTGGACGGAGGAGTCGACGTGGCGGGCGAGGTCGTAGACGAGGTCCTCACGGGAGAGCCCCATAAGGTCCTGGCGGACGTAGTGGACGAAGTCCTCCGGGGTGTTCTCGCCCCACTGCATGCCCATGTACATGTTGATGGCCGACAGGCCCATGGCCACGGCGCCGGACCGCTCGATGGCGGCCTTCTCCACCATGCAGACACGAAGACCCCGACCGCGGGCCCAGTTGGCGGCCTCGAAGGCGGCGCCGCAGCCGGCCATGCCCCCTCCGACGATGAGGACGTCGCACTCGACGGTTTCGACCGCAGGTTCGAACGGCATCGGTGTCCTCCGGGCTCAGGCGCTGATGGTCGGGAGCTTGTCGATGTGGAGGTACTTGGGCTCGCCCATGAGCTCCTGGCTGCGGAAACCCTCCTGGGGCGGCTCCGGCTCGCCGAGCGTGGCGTCGATCGAGCCCCAGGCGGTGGTGCGGATCGGGTACTTGAACCGCTTGATCTCGCCGTTGCGGAACTGGATGGCCCACATGATCGTGTCGGTGCCCCGCAGCGGCGTGACCCGCGACCCCATCGGCATCACGTCGGCGTAGCCCCGCATCTCGATGGCGCCCTGGGGGCACGTCTTCACGCAGGAGTAGCACTCCCAGCACAGGTCGGGCTCCTGGTTGTAGCCCTTGCTGATCGTGACGTCGAGCGCCATCAGGTCGTTGGGGCAGATGTACATGCAGGCCGGCTGGGCCAGAGCCTTGCAGCCGTCGCACTTCTCGACATGGACGAAAGTCGGCACTGCTTGCCCCCCTAGGAAGCCGCCAGCGGCGGCACGTTGAGAACCGGATTGCGGTTGGCCAGGTACTCCTCCGACACGAACGGGGAGCCGTCGCCGAAGGTGCGGCCGGCCTCGATCATCGTGTCGAACACCTCGGTGCGGAACTTCTGCTGGTCGGGCTGCTTCCCGTCGGCGATCAGGCCGCGGATCCACGTCCCGCTGATCGGATCCTTCTGGTCCGGATGCCCGCACAGCCGCTCGTAGCCGGGGCCGCAGCGGGGG
>DATGAX010000452.1:0-2563 GCA_035312965.1 Acidimicrobiales bacterium | reverse complement strand
GACAGGTACGATCGCGCCGGCCTCGGCCAATGGGGTCGGACAGCCGGTATCGGCCGCTCCGGGGTCCCCCACCGGCAGCAACCTGGCCCAAAGTCCAAGCGGTCCGGCCGGGTCAGCCCTTGCGACTGGTGCGCCCTCAGGTCCTTTGACCGCGAGCGATCGTGGCGTCACCGCCAACTCCGTGCTGGTCGGGTTCGCCAAGCTGTCGTTGGGTGGCGTGAACCAGGCCGGCATCGTCGCCAACCTGCGCACCGACATGGATCAGGTGATCCAGGCCTACGTCGACGACGCCAACTCCCACGGAGGGATCCTCGGCCGCAAAGTCGTCCCCGACATCAAGACCGTTGACGTGATCGACAGCAACGATCAACAAGCCAAGTGCGTCGCGTTCACGCAGACGGACAAGGTGTTCACGATCCTGGACACGGGGTGGTTCGAGTATCCATCCGCCCGAGCCTGCATCACCGTCGACAACAAGACTCCGCTGATCACCGGTAACCCGGGCGGGTCGGGAGAGGTGCAGCGCGCCGACGGCTACATCATCGGCACCGCCAAGGACGACGACCGCAAGGTCAAGGACGCCACGTTCAGCGCCAAGTCACAAGGCTTCTTCTCACGGGCCCACGGGTTCACCAAACTCGGGATCATTGACGACGGTTGCGAGCCACCGGTCACGACCACGCTCAAGGCCGACCTGCGCCAGGTCGGAATCGACAGCTGGGACGAGTTCACGTTCAGCTGCACGTACCAGGACCAACAGAGTGAGGTCGCCCAAGCCGTCCTGCAAATGCACGCCGACGGGGTCAGCAGCATCCTCGTCGCCACCAACATCAAGACCGTGGAGGCCTTCATGGTCGGAGCACAAGGCCAGGGATACAAGCCCCAGTACTTCCTCAGCGACTTCGGGAACATCACCCAGCCATACAACGCCACCCCCGATCAGCTGCCCGCCGGCGAGGCGAACGGCGCGCTCGGGGTCAGCGAATGGAACCAGGGCAACGTCCAAGCCCAGCCCGCCGTGCAGGCATGCTCCAGGATCCTCGTCGCCCACGGATTACCCCCGATCACCAACTGGCTGAAGGATTTCGAGGCCATCTCGCTCTGCGACGACTTCAACCTCTTCTTGCGTTCGGCGCGCAACGCCGGGCCCACCCTCACCCGCACCGCGCTCGTCCAGGCGGCTGAGGTCTCGGGGCGCTTCCAGTTCGGGATGGTCCACGAGTCCGACTACGCCAGATCCGGCAAGGCCACCGGCGGAGACCTCATCGCCTCGGTCCAGCTGGACAGCAACGGCTGCGGCTGCTTCCGGCTGACCAGCGCCTTCGCGCCCGGTTACGGATGACCACGTCCGCAGTCGCGATGCCGGAACCTGTCGTCGACACCACTTACGGCCGCGTGCGCGGCGCCTCCCACCCGTCCGGGTACATGTTCCGAGGCATCCCGTACGCGGCGCCGCCGACCGGGGAGCTCCGGTTCCGGCCGCCCAGCCCGCCTCAACCATGGGCAACCATTCGAGATTGCAGCCGAGACGGGCCAGCCTGCCCACAACCGGCGCCGTCGACCATCCCGGCTGTGCAGCGACTTGTGCGCCTGCCGGTGTCCCAAGACGAGGACTGCCTGCACCTCAACGTGTGGACCCCCGTCCTCGGCGACGAACCCCGGCCTGTCATGGTCTGGATACACGGTGGCGCCTTCCGCACCGGGAGCGGCTCGAACTGGCCGGCCCAAACGGGAACGTTCAGCCGGGACGGCGTCCTGCTCGTAACCATCAACTACCGCCTCCACGCCTTCGGGCACCTCTACCTCGACGAACTGTTCGAGAATGCGGCCGGCTCCGGCAACGCCGGACTGCTCGATCAGCTCGCCGCACTCGGCTGGATTCACGACAACATCGCAGCCTTCGGTGGCGACCCCGACAACGTCACCGTATTCGGGTCATCGGCCGGGGCCAGCAGCATCGCCACCCTCATGGGGGTCCCCGACGCCCGAGGCCTGTTCCGGCGGGCCATCACGATGTCCGCCGCTGGCCCCTGCACCACCGACCCCGCCACCGCTACGAAGGTCTCCGAAGCCTTTCTCGCCGCGGTCGGTGTCCGCCCCGGAGACTCTGCTGCGCTCGCTTCGATTCCGGTAGAGCGGGTCGTCGCGGCCGTCTCACGGCCTCTGATCTGGCCACGGCCGGCCACCGACCGAGCCCTCCTCGACTTCCTCCCGGTCTGCGACGGGCGGATCCTGAGCGACACGCCGTGGCGGACCCTCGAGCAAAATGGCAGTCCGAACGTCGATCTCCTGGTCGGCACGACAGCGGAAGAGTGGCGGATCGTCCATTTCGGAGCGCCCGGGCAATTCCCGCCCCCCGACATCGGGGCCATAAGCCACCTCGCGGGCGCCGCGTCGGAGGCACAGTTTCTCGACGTCTACCGCCGCCGGAACGCCGAGGGCATCGACGACTCGTACGCAGCCGTCGACACGGACCTGCTGTTCACCATCCCCGCGGTCCGCCTCGCCGAGGCGCATCTGCGCAACACATCGCGGGTCTGGATGTACCGGTTCTGCTGGCCGT
>DATGAX010000451.1:0-18548 GCA_035312965.1 Acidimicrobiales bacterium | reverse complement strand
GCGGGTGTCGGAACGGCCGAAGCCGTCGGTGCCCAACGGGACGAAGTGGCCCGGTGCCCAGCGGGCGACCTGGTCGGGGACGGCCTTCATGAAGTCGGTCACGGCCACGATCGGCCCGGCCGCTCCGGCCAGTGCCTCGGTCACGTACGGCGTCCGGGGCTGCATGGTCGGGTGCAGCCGGTTCCAGCGTTCGACCGACAGGGCGTCCTCACGGAGGGACTTGTAGCTCGTGGCCGACCAGAGCTCCAGCGCCACGTCGTGTTCGTCGGCCAGGATGCGCTGCGCCTCGAGGGCGGCCTGCGAGGCGGTGCCGGAGAACAGGACGGTGGCCCGCCGGCTCGGCCCCTCGGGTGCCCGTGAGAACCGGTACAGGCCCCTGATGATGCCCTCGTCGACGCCTTCGGGCTTGGCCGGCATGACGTGGTTCTCGTTGTAGAGCGTCAGGTAGTAGAAGATGTCCTCCGGTTCGGGGCCGTACATGCGGTTGATCCCGTCCGACACGACGGTGGCCACCTCGTAGGCGAAAGCCGGGTCGTAGGCCTGCAGGTTGGGGTAGGTGGACGCCAGCACGAGCGAGTGGCCGTCGTCGTGCTGCAGGCCCTCGCCGAGGAGGGTGGTGCGCCCCGCCGTCCCCCCGAGCATGAACCCCCGGCCCCGCATGTCGCCGAACGCCCAGGCCAGGTCGCCGATGCGCTGGAACCCGAACATCGAATAGAAGATGAAGAACGGGATCATGGGCTGGCCCCACGTCGCGTACGACGTCCCGGCGGCGGTGAAGTCGCCCATGCCCCCGGCTTCGGAGATGCCCTCTTCGAGGATCTGGCCGTCCTTGGCCTCGCTGTAGGTGAGCATGAGCTTGGAGTCGACCGGGTCGTACAGCTGGCCCTGCGGGGCGTAGATCTTGACCTCCTTGAAGAGGCCATCCATGCCGAAGGTGCGGGCCTCGTCCGGGATGATCGGGACGATCCGGGGGCCGAGGCCTTTGTCGCGCAGCAGGTTCCGGAGCATCACCGCGAACGCCATCGTCGTGGAGACGGCCCGCTTCCCCGAGCCGCCGTCGAACTCGGCCAGCGTCTTGGGCTCCGGCGCCGGCAGCGGCTTGGCCCGGACCACCCGTTCCGGGAGCGACCCGTTGAGGGCCTGGCGGCGCTCCACCATGTACGGGTACTCCACCGAGTCGGGGGAGGGCCGGAAGAAGGGGGGCTCGCCCTTCTCCAGGGCGGAGTCGGGGATCTCCTCCTCGAGGTACAGGCGGTCGCGCAGCAGCTTCAGCTGGGCGGCGTTCATCTTCTTGATCTGGTGGGTGGAGTTGCGGGCCTCGATCTCCGGTCCAAGTGTCCATCCCTTGATGGTCTTGGCCAGGATGACGGTCGGCTGGCCGGTCGCCTCGGTGGCCGCCTTGTAGGCGGCGTACAGCTTGCGGTAGTCGTGCCCGCCGCGGGGCAGGTTGCGCAGGTCGTCGTCGGAGAGGTGCTCGACCAGGGCCCGCAGCCGGGGGTCGGGGCCGAAGAAGTGCTGGCGGATGTAGCTGCCGTCCTCGGTGGCGTACTTCTGGTACTCGCCGTCGACGGAGGTGTTCATCGTGTTGAGCAGCACCCCGTCCACGTCGCGGGCCAGCAGGTCGTCCCACTTGGAGCCCCACACCACCTTGATCACGTTCCATCCCGCGCCCCGGAACGTCGCCTCGAGCTCCTGGATGATCTTGCCGTTGCCCCTGACCGGGCCGTCGAGGCGCTGGAGGTTGCAGTTGACCACGAAGGTCAGGTTGTCGAGCTGCTCCCGCGCCGCCAGCGACAGCGCCCCCAGCGTCTCGGGCTCGTCGCACTCGCCGTCGCCGAGGAAGCACCACACCCGGCTGCCGGACGTGTCGACGATGCGCCGGTTGTGGAGGTACCGGTTGAAATGGGCCTGGTAGATGGCCGACAGCGGCCCCAGCCCCATGGACACCGTCGGGAACTCCCAGAAGTTGGGCATCAGGCGGGGATGGGGGTACGAGGAGAGGCCGCCCACGCCGGCCTTGGCCCCCTGCAGCTCCATCCGGTAGTAACCGAGCTGCTCCTCGGTCAGGCGCCCCTCCATGAAGGCGCGGGCGTACACGCCCGGCGCGGCGTGGCCCTGGAAGTAGACCTGGTCCCCGGGCTGCCCGTTGCCCTTACCCCGGAAGAAATGGTTGAACCCGACCTCATACAGCGACGCCGAGGACGCAAAAGTGGCGAGGTGGCCTCCGATACCCTCGGCCGCGTGGTTGGCCCGGACGACCATGATGGCGGCATTCCAGCGGATGTACGCCCGGATCCGGCGCTCGATGTGCTCGTCCCCCGGGAACCACGGCTCCTGGTCCGGCGGGATGGTGTTGACGTAGGGGGTGGAGACCGTGGCGGGGAAGCCCACCTGATTGGCCCGGGCCCGCTCCAGCAGCTTCATGAGGAGGAACCGGGCCCGCGTCTTGCCCCGGGCGTCGACGATGGCGTCGAACGAATCGATCCACTCGGACGTCTCCTCGGGGTCTATGTCAGGGAGTTGGTGCGAGAAACCGTCGAAGATCACCCTTCCATGGTCGCGCAGCCGGCGTGAAACGCCGCACCGTCCTCATCGCCGCCATAGTCGGGCTGGCCAAGGCCGACGCCGCCGCCATGGGCGTGGTCGCCCCCGCCCTCAAGTCGCATCTGCACATCTCCGAGGCCGAGCTGGGCCTCCTCGCCTCCATGGCGGCGGCCACCGGCGCCCTGGCCTCCCTCCCGGCCGGCACCCTGGTCGACCGGCGCCACCGGGTCTCGGTCGTCACCATCGCCCTGATCGGATGGAGCCTGGCGCTGGGGCTGGCCGGCTTCGCCCGCGGGCTGTTCCTGCTGGCCGTCGCCCGCATCCTGAGCGGCGGCATCGCCACCGTGGCCCGCCCGGTGGCCGTGTCCCTGACCGGCGACTTCCACCAGACAGAGGAGCGCGGCCGGGCCCTGGCCATCCTCGATGCCGGCCAGGCGGTGGGCACCGCGGTCTGCTTCATGCTGGGCGCCCTCGCCGTGCACCTGCTGAACTGGAGATGGCTGTTCTTCTGGTTGGCCGTTATCGGCGTCGGCATGTCGGTGGCCGTCAGCCGGCTCTCCGAGCCGGTCCGCACCGGCCTGGCCGCCCCGCCGCTGCGGGTGATGCTCAAGCTGATGATCACCATACGGACCAACCGCATCGTGCTGATCGCCGACTCGGTGGGCAACTTCTTCTATGCCGGCGCCGCATCCTTCGCCGTGCTGTTCATATCCGAGCGCTACCACTTGAGCAACGCCACCGTCGACGCCCTGGCGCCGATCCTGGCTGTCGGCGTCATCGCCGGGATCCTGGCCGGCGGGCGGGTGGGCGACCGCCTGACGCGCCGCCGGGGAGGCGAGGAGCGGGTCGTGGTGGCGGCGGCCTGCCAGCTGACGGCGACCGCCCTGTTCGCGGCGGCCCTCTTCTGCGGGACGGTGCTGGTCGCGTCGGTCTTCCTGTTCTTCGGGGCGACCGTTCTCGGCGGGGCCGGCCCCTGCCTCGACGCGGTGCGCCTGGACATCGTCCCGGCCGGCATGCGGGGGCGGGCCGAAGCGGCCCGCGGCCTGTTGCTCCTGGGCAGCGGGGCCCTCGGGCCGCTCACCTTCGGGCTGATGGCCACCGCCTTCGGGGGCCGTTCGGGCGGGCTGGCGCTGCGCGACGCGTTCCTCGTCATGCTCGGACCGCTGGCCGCGGGAGCGCTGGTGCTCCTGGCCGCGGTGCGCCCCTACCGGGACGACGCCCGGGCGGCCGAAGAGCGGTCCCTTTTTCCGGTCGAGGCACCGGACATGCTGGAAGGGTGACCATCGTCTACACAGACGGCGCCTGCTCCCACAACCCCGGGCCCGGGGGATGGGCGTGGGCGGTGCCGTCCGGGCCCTTCTGCAGCGGCGCCGTGCCCTACACCACCAACCAGCGGATGGAGATCACCGCCGCCCTCGAAGCCGTCCGTACCATCGAAGGCCCTCTGGAAGTGGTCAGCGACTCGACCTACGTCGTCAACTGCTTCCGCGACAGCTGGTGGAGGGGTTGGATGGCGCGGGGATGGACCAACAGCCAGCGCAAGCCGGTCGCCAACCGCGACCTCTGGGAGCCCCTGATCGAGCTCTACCTCAGCGACCCTCAACGGGTACGGTTCCGGTGGGTGAAAGGGCACGGATCGGACCCCATGAACGACCTGGTCGACCGGCTGGCCGTGGAGGCGGCCGCGGCCCAGGCCGGCCGCTCGGGTTGACCCGGGAACCGGCCGCTCCTCCCGTCCGTCGGATACCTACGTGGTGGCCGTTCTCGTCGTTCCCCGGCCGGGCGTGGGTCCCCTGACCCCACCCCTCGACGGCATGGAGGCCCTGGTCGAGCAGGCCCGGGCCGGTGACCGGCGCGCCCTGGAGGATGTCCTGCGGGCCGCCTACGACCTCGCATACCCGGTGTGCCTCCGCGTCGTCGGCTCCGAAGCCGATGCCGCCGACGCGGCCCAGGAAGCGCTCATCTCGGTGGCCCGGGGGCTGGGCCGCTTCGACGGGCGCAGCCGCCTCTCGACCTGGGTGTACCGGATCGCGGTCAACGCGTCCATCGACGAGCTGCGCCGCCGCAAGCGCCGCCCTGTGCTCGAGCTGCCGGTCCACCACGCCGCGCTGGTCGCCGCCGCGCCCGACCACGTCACCGACCGGCTCGATCTCGAAGCCGCCCTGCTCGAACTGCCCCTGGACTTCCGGGCCGCCGTCGTCCTGCGCGACGTCTGCGGTCTGGACTACGCCGAGATCGCCGCCGTGCTGTCCATCCCGGGCGGCACGGTGCGGTCGCGGATCGCCCGGGGGCGGAGCCTGCTGGCCGGGCGGTTGTCGCCCGTCGCCGACGACGCGGCGGAGGAGCAGTCGTGACACACCCCGGGCACCTGAGCGACGAGGAGCTCTCCGACCTGGTCGACGGCACGGGCCGCCCGGAGGTCGCCGACCACGCGGCGGCGTGCGCGGCGTGCTCGTCGCGGCTGGACGGCTGGCGGGTGACGGTGGCCCGGCTCCGCCTCTCCGCCCCCTCGCCGGCGCCCGCCGGGGCCCGCGAGGCGGCGGTGGGCGCGGCGCTGGCCGCCGTCCCCTTCCCGGCCCTCCCTGAGGCGGGCCGGCGCCGGCGCCAATGGGCGGCCGGCCTGGCTGCGGCCGCCGCGGTAGCCGGGCTGGTGGTGGCGGGGACGCAGATGGTCGGGATCGGGCACTCGACCCACCCCACCGCCACCCGGACCGCCACCCAGGCGGCGGGCTCCAGCACGACGGACCGGGTCCGCCTCGGTGTGCTCGACAGCCCGCAAGCCGTGGGGACGGCGGTGCAGCGGGCCCTGTCGGTGCGGTCCCTGGTCGGAGGCTCGTCCTCGGCCGATGCCAGCTCGGTGGCCGCCGGCCGCGGATCCGGGGCGGTGGCGTCGGGGGCCCAGGCGACGTCCGGCGCGGCCGGCGGAGTCGGGCCCGTCCCCGCCACCGCCGCCGTCCCCGCCACCGCCCCCGTCCTGGCCACGCCGGCGCTTCCCGACGGCTGCCGGCTGCCCGGATCGGTGGTGCCGGCCGGCTCCGCGCTGCTCTTGGCCGGCGACGCCGTCTACCGCGGCGTCCCCGCCCAGGTGTACGCCTTCTGGACCGGCCACCAGGCCGTCGCCGTGGTCATCCGCCAGGCCGGTTGCGCGCTGCTGGCCCAGACCCGGATCTAGGGCCCGGCCCGGGCGCCCCGCCGGAGCCGGCCGGCCATGGCGAGCAGGGGTTGGAGCTCCCGGACGCGCAGGGTCCGGGCCAGCGCGGCGTACAGCAGCCCGGCCCCGCCCACCTGCACCACCAGCCGGGCGACGAGAACGGCGTCGCCCCGGTGCGAACGGAACGGCAGACCGAGGAGCACCGCCGCCGCCCCCGCTGCCGCGCTGGCGATGCCGATCCGGATCAGGGCCCGCACGGTCAGCCAGCCCCCGAGGTTGCCGACCCGGCCCCGTAGCTGCACGACGGCGTAGATCGAGGCGACCGTGTACGGCGCCACCCAGGCCAGCGCCAGGCCGGGCACGCCGAGGGCGGGGGCCAGGGCGACGGCGGCCAGGATGGTGAGGGCGTTCTCGATCACGTAGATGCGGAACATGGAGCGAGAGTCCTGCATCGCTTGGAAGGCCCGCATCAGGAGGAAGAAGGAGCTGAACCCGGGCAGCCCGGCCACGAAGTAGACCAGCGTGCGGGTGACCAGATGGGCCCCCGAACGGCTGACCGCACCGTGGTGGATGGCCAGCTCGATGAACGGCTGGGCGACCGCCATGTAGACGAGCGACACCGGGATCAGCACGGCGAGGCTCGTCCGCAGCCCGGTGACGAACTGGCGCTCGAAGCGCACCCGGTCGCGGGCGGACCACCTCTCGGCCAGGTCCGGCATGATCGCCGACGCCACGGACACCGCGATCAGGGCGTAGGGAAGCTGGAAGAACTGGTAGCCGAATTGGTAGGCGGTCACGCCGCCCGCCGTGTGGCCGGCGAGGATCATCACCAGGGCCAGGGAGACCTGGTTGGTCAGCACCACCCCGACCAACCAGGAGGACAGGCCGGCCACCCGCCGGACGGCCCAGTGCCCCGGGTGCCACACGGGCCTGAGGCGCAGGCCCAGTCGGTGCATGGCCGGCAGCTGGACGAGGAGCTGCACGGCGTAGCCGACCGTGGTGCCGGCGCCCAGGATCAGGACGGCCCGGCCGTCCCGGCTGAACCGGGAGAGGGTGTCGGCGGACGTGAGCCCCTTGCGGTAGAGCACGTTCTGGGCCGCCGCCTTGGTGGCGAGGAGGGCGGCGATGGCGACGAGGTTGTTGATGACGGGGGACACCGCGGCGGCGGTGAAGCGGCGCCGGGCGTTGAGCAGGGCGGTGCTGGCCACGGTGAACCCGAGGAAGAACACCTGGGGGGCGAAGTACCGCAGCAGCCGGGTGGCCAAGGCCTTCTCGGCCGGCGCCGTCGAGTGGGGGCTCAGGATCAGGTAGAAGCGGATCAGCGCCGGAGCGGCGACGTAGAGCAGCCCGCTCACCACGACGAGGGCCAGGGCGACGGTGGTGAGCACGGCCGACACCGAGTGGGAGGCCTCGGCCGGATCCTCGTCGTTGAGCTGCTCGACGAAGACCGGGATCAGCGTGGCCGAGAGGATGCCGCCCAGGAGCAGGTCGTAGATGATGTTGGGGATCCCGTTGGCGTAGTTGAAGGCGTCCGACAGCACCCCCACGCCGAGGACGTACCCGATGACCAGGACGCGGACGAAGCCGGTGAGGCGCGAGGCGAACGTGCCGGCGGCCAGGACGGCGGTGGCCCGGCTGGTCGACTGCGGTCCGTCCCGGCGACGGGCCGGACGGGGGGCGGCGGGCCGGGCCGGGACCGGCGGCGGGACGGGGGTCGGCCCGGAGGTCGGGCCCCGGGTGGGTCGCGGCTGGGCCGGAGCGGGGGGGGCGGCGCCGGGGGGAGGGGGGCCGGTGGGCTGGTAGATGGGGGAGGCGCGGGACGTGATCCGCAGCGGCGGGTGGCTCGGCGGCCGGGCCGGGCCCGGGGGATCGGGCGGGGGCGGGACCGCCGGGTTCGGCCGCCGGGCCGCCGGGTCCACCTCCCGCCGCAGCTCGATCTCCCGCTCCCGCCGGCGGTCCAGCTCGCGCTGGTAGCGGGCCGCCTGCAGCGGGTCGATCCGGGGCAGCTCCATCGACGCGTCCTGGTCGTACAGCACCCCGCGCCCGGCGTGGAGCGGCGGCCCCCAGGGGTTGGCGCCGGGATCGTCCGGGTCGGGCGCGGCGTCCTGGTCGAACAGCTCACCCCGGCGACCCACCCGACCATGCTGCTCCAGCCGCGGGCGAGGGTCCAGTACCGGCTCTCCCGGCGCGGCTCGCGCCGGGCACCCACCCGAGCGCGCCGGCAGGTGCCGTTACTGTCTAACCGTGAGCAGCACGGAGCCCCGGGACGCCATCTCCCCCCTCGACGGCCGCTACGCGACGGCGGCCGCCCCGTACGCCCGGGCCTTCTCCGAGGCCGCCTTCTTCCGGCAGAGGTTCCGGGTGGAGGTGGAGTGGCTGCGCGCCCTGAGCCGGGAACCGGCCATCGCCGAGCTGGCCCCCCTCGAGCCGTCCATCGAGGCGCGGCTGGACGGGTGGGTGGCCGGCTTCGGCCCCGGCGACGTCGAGGAGATCAAGCGCATCGAACGGCGCATCAACCACGACGTCAAAGCGGTGGAGTACTTCCTCAAGGAGAAGCTTGTCCAGGCCGGCTTCGACGCCCGCCAGTCGGAGTTCGTCCACTTCGCCTGTACCTCCGAGGACATCAACAACCTCTCCCACGCCCTGATGCTCCGCGAAGGCCTGGGGGACGCCTGGCTGCCCGAGGCCCGCGGCCTGGCCGGAGAGGTGTGGGCCCTGGCCGAGCAGTACCGGGACCTGCCCATGCCGAGCCACACCCACGGCCAGCCCGCCTCCCCGACCACCCTGGGCAAGGAGCTGGCCGTCTTCGCCGCCCGCTGGCAGCGCCAGATCGCCGCGGTGGCCGGCATCCGGCTGCTGGCCAAGTTCAACGGCGCCGTCGGCACCTTCGGCGCCCACGTCGCGGCCTATCCCGACGCCGATTGGCCGGCCATCTCGAAGCGGTTCGTGGAGGGCTTCGGCTTCGAGTGGAATCCCCTGACCACCCAGATCGAGTCCCACGACGCGCTGGCCGAGGTGTTCCACGCCGTGAGCCGCTTCAACGCCGTCCTCGTCGACTTCTGCCGCGACATGTGGGAGTACGTCAGCCGGTCGTATCTGCGCCAGAAGCCCGTCGCCGGGGAGGTCGGCTCCTCGACCATGCCGCACAAGGTCAACCCGATCGACTTCGAGAACGCCGAGGCCAACGCCCCGATCTCCTCCGCCCTGCTCGAGCACCTGGCGGCCAAGCTCGCCGTCTCCCGCATGCAGCGAGACCTCTCCGACTCGTCGGCCATCCGCAACATGGGCGTCGCCATCGGCCACTCCGGTGTGGCCATCGCGGCGGCCCGGAAGGGGCTGGCCAAGGTCAGCCCGGCGCCCGAAGTGATGGCGGCCGAGCTGGAGGGGCGGTGGGAGGTGCTGGCCGAGCCGATCCAGACGGTGATGCGCCGGTACGGCCTGCCGGAGCCGTACGAGCAGCTCAAGGAGCTGACCCGCGGCCAGGTGCTGAGCGCTGAGGACGTGCGCAGCTTCGTCGAGGGCCTGGACCTCCCGCCCGACGCGGCCAAGCGGCTGCTCGAGCTCACCCCGCGGGACTACACCGGGCTGGCCGCCCGCCTGGTCGAGCAGGCCCGCCCCGACCCCCCGAGCTGAGCGGTTACCAGCGCGGCAGCAACGCCGCGGCCGAGCGGGCTTCGGCCACCCCCGCCCACACCCCGGCCTGGTAGGCCAGGTCGTCGGCCAGGCGCCACGCCGTCCACCGCAGGGGCCCGGTAGCCGGGCGGCGGGCCGCCCAGTCGGCCCAGCCCGGGCCGATCAGGACCGAAACGGCCGCCGCCGCGCCGGCGAATCTGGCCCGGCGGTCGCCGTAGCGGCGGGTGAGCGCCAGCGCCGCGGCGGCCGGGGGGAGCCAGGCGCGGCGCACCGCGTCGGCCAAGGGGACGGCGGCCCGGGCCGTGCCGCCGAGGGCCAGGCGCCGGAGGTCGCCGGCCACCACCCGGTCGGCGCCGGCCCGCCGGGAGAGCACCTGGGCCGCGCCGGCGGCGAGGGCCGCCCCGGCGAGAGGGCGCCCGGCGGCGGCGCAGCCCCACGCCGTGGCGCTCCACGGCGAGACCCGCAGGGGAGCGACGTCCCGGCCGTGCCGGGCGGCCAGCGGGGACGCCGACCGGCCGTAGTCGAAGCGCTGGCGCAGCCAGGCCCGGTAGGTGTCCCGGGCCGGGTGGGAGGCGGTCACCGCCGGGTCGTAGCGCACCCGCCACCCGGCCCGGTGCAGGCGCCACACCAGATCGACGTCCTCCCCGAAGCGCAGCCCCTCGTCGAAGCCGCCCACCCCGGCCAGGGCCGAGGCACGTACGGCCAGCACCGCGGTGGGGACGAAGGGAACCGGACCGCCCGGGCGGACGGGCGCCGGCTCGGGCCCCAGGTCGAGCGGGGAGTGGGCCGTCTCGTAGCGGGCCAGCCCGCGCCGCGTGCCCGGTCCGGCCCGGCTGGTGATGCGGGGGGCGGCCGCGCCGACTCCGGGATCGCGGAATTGGGCCAGCAGGGCGGCCAGGCAACCGGGATGCGGTATGCACCCGGCGTCCACGAAGACGATCACGTCGGGAGCGGACCCGCCGGCCGAGGCCAGGCGGACACCCAGGTTGCGCGACGGTCCCGGCCCGGCCGACGGGGAGCGGCGGTGCAACCGCACCCCGGCGGGAGTCTCGACCGGACGGTGGGATCCGTCGTCGACCACGTGGACGGCCAGCTCCGGTGCGCACGACCGCAGCGCGGCCAGTGTCGTGCCCAGGCCGGAGGGGTCGTCGCGCACCGGGATCACCACTGCACCTACAAGCGGGTCCGGACCGCCCGGGCCCGCCGGGGGCACCACCGGCACGGCCAACCCGCCGTCGACCAGCCGGGCGGCCAGGAGGCCGGCGCCCGGCCCGGGGCCGACGGGTTGCCCCTCCACCCATCCGTCCAGCAATCGGGCCCCGGCCGACGACAGGCGCAGCACACGGAGCGGGGCGCCGCCGATCAGCACCTCGGGCCGGGGCCGCCGGCACGTGGCGGCGAAGGCCAGCGTGAAATCCGCCGGCAGCGGCACCACCGGCGGCCTCAGCGGGCCGTCATGCCGGCGTCCACCGGCAGCACCGCGCCCGTGATGCCGCTGCTGTCGGGCCCGCACAGCCAGGCGATGAGGGCGGCCGGCTCGGACGGGGACAGCAGGCGGAGCAGCATGTGGTGACGGGCGAAGTCGCCTGCCCCCTCGAGGCCGTACAGGGCGGCGCTGGCGTCGAGCATGGCGCCCTCGGTCGAGCCCGGCGCGACGGCGTTGGCGGTGATGCCGTGGGGGGCCAGCTCGGCAGCCAGGCTGCGCACGAAGCCCACCACCCCGTGCTTGGCCGCGGTGTAGGCCGACAGCATGTAGAGACCCATGCTGCCGCCGGCCGAGGCGACGGCCACGAAGCGGCCGCCCCGGGGGTCGGGCCGCTCGAGCAGGGCGGGGACCGCAGCCCGGGCCAGGCGCCAGGTGCCCTCGAGGTTGATGGAGAGCATGGCCGACCACATCTCGTCCGGGGTGCGCCAGGCCTCGACCCCGCCGGCGATGGCACCGGCCACCGCGACCGCGGCGTCCAGGCCGCCGAAGCGTTCCCGGGCCGCGGCCACCGCGGCATCGAGACCGGCCTGATCCCGGACGTCGGCGGCGACGGCGACGGCGGCGTCGGGGCCGCCGCAGGCGGCCACCACGCCCTCGAGGTCCGCCGGGCGGGCCAGCGCGTACGGGAGATCGGGGTCGTCGGCGACCCGGTCCACCAGGACCAGCTTCCATCCGGCGCCGGCCAGCCGCCGGGCGGTGGCCGCCCCGATCCCCCGGGCCGCGCCGGTGATGACGGCCACGCCGGGCGCCGCCACGCTCACCCTCCCGCCCCGGGGCCGGCGGTCGGCGCCGGCCAGCCGGCCACCGCGGCCACCAGGTCGCGTCCCCAGCCGGCCAGGATCTTCTCTCCGGCCTCGGCCGTCGCGCCGGACGGATCGCCCAGCACCCCGTTGGGGCTGACCGACCTCACCCCGCCGGCCTGCAGCGCCGGCATCAGCCGGCGCAGCGGCTCGACCGGGCCGGCCGCGGCCCGGTCCAGACGGACCGTCCCGGACCGGAGGGCCAGAATCACCGCCGTCTCGGTCCACCCGGCGTGGGCCCCGCCGTCGCGGATGGCGTTGTCGACCGAGACCGGGACCGGGCCGGGCGACCACGCCCGCACCCGCCGGGACTCCGCCACCAGCCGACCGACGGCCCGCCGGACCGGCGCCGCGTTGCCGCCGTGGCAGGAGACGAACAGGACCCCGGAGAAGTCGTCGGCCGAGCGGGCCAGCTCGACGAGGAGCTCCTCCGTCACAACGGCGCCGATGGACAGCGTGCCGGGGAAGCCGGCGTGCTCCCCGGCCGAGCCGTAACCCACAGCCGGGGCGACGAGAACGTCGGCACGCGTCGACGCCAGCCGATGGCACAGCTCGAGGGCGATGTCGGTGTCGGTGCTCAAGGGCAGATGGGGCCCGTGCTGCTCGGTCGAGCCCACCGGAACGGCCAGCACGGAGTGGGAGGCCCGGGCCGCCACCTCGGGCCAGGACAGGTCGTCCAGCCGCACCGGACCGGCCCGGCCTAGCGCCGGCGGGCGGACAACGCCACCGGCACCGAATGACCCGGCCCCGGCGACGGCGCGGCGCCGGCCGGCACCGAGGCGAGCAGGGCCTCGCCGTACCCCTTCACGCACTCGGGATCGGGGCCGTCGAGCGGCAGCCCGGTGAAGAACTTGGCCGCCATGCACCCGCCCTGGCAGGCGTCGTAGGAGCCGCAGGACGCGCACGCCCCGGCCGAGGCCGGCTGGCGCAGCTCGAGGAAGAGCGGCGACGACCGCCACACCGCCGTGAACCCGCCGGGCCGGCGCACGCTGCCCGCCTTGAACGAGTCGTGCAGGACGAACGGGCAGGCGTACACGTCGCCGACGGGATCTATGAGGCACACCACCCGGCCCGCCCCGCACAGGTTGAGCCCGGGCAGCGCCTCACCCAGAGCGGACAGGTGGAAGAACGAGTCGCCGGTCAGCACGCCGGGCCGCTCGACCAGCCAGCGGTACAGCTGCACCTGCTGTTCGGGCCGGGGGTGCAGCTCGTTCCAGACGTCGGCCCCCCGCCCCGAGGGGCGCAGGCGGGTCAGCCGCAGCTGGGCCCCGTAGCCGGCGGCCAGCGCCTCGAACTGATCGAGCTGGTCGACGTTGTGGCGGGTGACCACCACCGAGATCTTGAACGGCCCGAAGCCGGCCGCGGCCAGGTGGTCCATGGCCCGGCGGGCCGCGGCCCAGCTGCCCCGGCCGCGCACCGCGTCGTTGGTGGCCTCGTCGGCGCCGTCGATCGATATCTGGACGTCGACGTAGTCGGAGCCGGACAGCCGGCGCGCCTTGGCCGCGTCGATGGTCGAGCCGTTGGTGGAGAACTTGACCCCGACGCCGCGGGCCACGGCGTAGTCGACCAGCTCGTAGAAATCGGGCCGGATGGTGGGCTCGCCGCCGCCGATGTTGACGTAGAAGACCTGGAGGTCGTGCAGCTCGTCGATGACGGCCCGGGCCTCGGCGGTGGAGAGCTCAGCGGGGTCGCGCCGCCCGGACGAGGAGAGGCAGTGTACGCAGGCCAGGTTGCAGCCGTAGGTGAGCTCCCAGGTCAGGCAGATGGGCGCGTCCAGGCCGCCCTTCAGCTGGTCGACGAGGGTGGCCCGCTCAGCAGGCACGTATGAACTCCGACGACGCCAGCCGGGCCAGAGCCCGCCGGTACCGGTCCCGCTCGGGCGAGGGGACCCGCTCTTCGAGGGCGGCGTCGATCGAGTCGTAGTCGCCCAGCCCCCGGACCACGTCGACGAGGAGCGGGGACCGGAGGAACGTCAGCCGGCGGCTCCCGTAGTGGTAGGCGAGCGCGCCGAACGGCTCGGGCCGCAGCGCCACATTGGAGTCGAGCCGGTAGCGGCTCGAGCTGTCGAAGGGCACGCCTAGTAGACGCCGCACATCCCGTCGATGGAGATCTCCTCGACCAGGAGGTCCTCCTCGACGAGCTCCACGGGCTCGTCCTGGGCGGGGGCGTCTTGGCGGACCGGGGCGGTGGCCGGATTGGTCATGCCGGAGATAGTACGCCGGGGGCCTAGGCGCGCTGCCAGTCCTTCCACACGGGCTCGAACCCGGCGGCGCGCAGGGCGGCGGCGACCTCGGCCGGGCTCCGGGTGTCGGATATCTCGAACTGCGGCTCGGCGTCGCTGGTCGAGGCGTACCCGCCCGGCTCGGTGTGCGAGCCGGCGGACATGGACGTGACGCCGAGGGGCACCAGGCCGTCCCGCAGCGGGGCCGGCTCGCGGGTGGAGAGGCTGATGCCCACGTCGGGGAGGGTGATGCGCAGGGCGCACAGCAGCTGCACGAGCGAGGCGTCGTCGACGGGGTGATCAGGTTGGAACCCGCCCGCCGCCGGGCGGAGGCGGGGCAGCGAGACGGAGACCTCGCATCGCCACCACCGGTGCATCAGGGCGGAGGCGTGGGCGGCGACGGCGATGGCCTCGGAGCGCCAGTCGGGGGTGAGGCCGAGCAGGGCGCCGATGCCCAGCCGGCGCATCCCGGCTTCGGCCGCCCGGTCGGGAGCGGCCAGGCGCCAGGCGTAGTTGCGCTTCTTGCCCTTGAGGTGGACCTGCCCATAGGTGGCCGGGTCGTAGACCTCCTGGTACACGACGACCCCGTCGCACCCGGCCGCGGCCAGCCGGCGGTACGTGTCGGTGTCCCAGACCTGGACCTCCATCCCGACCTGGGCGAAGAGGGGGGCGACGGCGCCGACACAGTCGACCAGGTACGACTTGTGCACGATCCGGGCGTGCTCGCCGGCGACGAGGAGGATGTGGCGGAACCCCCGCCGGTGGAGCTCCTCCGCTTCGGCCCGGACCTCGTCCACGCTGAGGGTGCGCCGGGCGATCCGGTTGCCGGCCGAGAACCCGCAGTACGTGCACGTGGACACGCACTCGTTGGACAGGTACAAAGGGGAAAAAAGGCGCACCGTCGCGCCGAACCGGGCCAGGCTGGCCCGCCGAGCCCGCTGCGCCAGCTCCTCCAGGCGGGTGGCGGCGGTGGGCGAAAGAAGCGCGGCGAACTCGCGGATCCCGGGGCGGCCGTGGGCCAGGGCCCGGTCGACGTCGGCCGCGGTGGCCCGGTCGACGGCGGCCCGCAGCTCGGCCAGCGGCGCAGCCAGCAGGTCGGCGGCGGCGGTGCCGTCGGGCACCCGATCGGGTCGGGACTCGAGCGCGATGGGCACGGCCGTCACGACAAGAACCCGGTCAGAGGCGACGAGGCGGAGGCCGCTGCTCCGGCGACGGCCAGCCCGGCCAGGTGGCCCTGGCGGCCCGCCTCCACCGCCAGCTTGAAGGCGGCGGCCATGGCGGCCGGGTCGGCGGCGGTGCCGATGGCCGTGTTGACCAGGACGGCGGCGGCGCCCAGCTCCATGGCCTCGGCGGCGTGGCTGGGGGCGCCGATCCCGGCGTCGACCACCACTGGCACCCGGGCCTGCTCGACGATGATCTCGAGGGCGCCGCGGGTGCGCAGCCCCTGGTTGGATCCGATCCACGACCCGAGGGGCATCACGGTGGCGCAGCCCGCCTCCTCCAGCCGCTTGCACAGGACAGGGTCGGCCGGGCAGTAGGGCAGCACCGTGAACCCCTCGGCGCACAGCTGCTCCGCCGCGGCGAGGGTCTCGACCGGGTCGGGAAGCAGGTAGCGGGGGTCGGGAGTGATCTCCAGCTTGATCCACTCGGGCAGCCCGGCCGCCCGGGCCAGGCGGGCCAGGCGGACCGCCTCGCCGGCGTCCATGGCGCCGGAGGTGTTGGTGAGGAGGAGGACCGGCTCGGGGATGGCGTCGAGTATGTCCCCAGCCCCGGACGGGTCGATGCGCCGCAGCGCCACCGTCACCATCTCCGTGCCGCTGGTCCCGATGGCCGCCCGGAGATGGTCGTTGGACGGGAATTTGCCCGTGCCGAGGAACAGGCGGGACCTGAAGCTCCGTCCCGCTATGACCAGATCGTCCGGCTGCATGGCTCACGCTCCCTGGCCCGCGTTACCGGACCGGTGGATGTTGAGGGTCGCCGACCCTGCAGCCGGCCTCTCAGCCCGATCGAGTCGAGCTCCCCTGCGTCTCTTGTCCCGCCGTTCACCCTATCCGCGTCGGCGCCGGAACGGCCTACATTGCATGTGGAGATAGGAGGTGGTTCAGACGGCCCAGGAGTTCGACGTCGTCGTCATCGGCGGTGGTCCCGCCGGCTACGCCGCCGCGCTGCGCGGCGGCCTGGCCGGGCTCGACATCGCGGTGGTCGAGAAGGAGAAGGTCGGCGGCACGTGCCTCCACCGGGGCTGCATCCCGGCCAAGGAGTTCCTCGAGACGGCGACCGTCTACCGCACGGTGGTGGGGGCCAAGGAGTTCGGCATCGCGGCCGACGCCCCGTCCATCGAGTTCGCCCAGTCGCAGGCCCGCAAGCAGAAGGTCGTCGACCAGCTGTGGAAGGGCCTGCAGGGTTTGATGAAGAAGCGCAAGGTGACGACGTTCCACGGCACCGGGACGCTCCATGCCGACCACGTCGTCCGGGTGGACGACGGCACCGAGCTGGTCGGCCGGCACGTGATCCTGGCGTCGGGGTCGGTGCCGCGCACCATCCCCGGCTTCGAGGTGGACGGCAAGCTGGTGCTGACCTCCGACGAGGTGCTGGACCTGGAGAAGCTGCCCGCCTCCGCCGTCGTGATCGGCGGTGGCGCCATCGGCTGCGAGTTCGCCTCCATGCTCTCCGATCTGGGATCGGAGGTCACCGTCCTCGAGGCCCTGCCCAAGATCCTGCCCGGATGCGACCAGGACGTGGCGGATGTGGTGCTGCGGTCGTTCAAGAAGCGCGGGATCACAGTCCGCACCGGGGTTGCCGTCACCGGCCACAAGCCGTCCGCCGACGGCAAGTCGACGGCGGTCCAGTTCGGCGACGGCGAGGAGGTCACTGTCGACGCGGTTGTCGTCTCCGTCGGCCGGCGACCCCTCTCGGACAATCTCGGCCTGGACGGCACCAAGGTCGTCGTCGACCAGCGGGGCTTCGTCGAGGTCGACGAGTACATGAGCACCGCCGAGCCGGGCGTCTTCGCCGCCGGCGACCTGGTCAACACACCGGCCCTCGCCCACGTCGGCTTCGCCGAGGCGGTGGTGATCATCGACCAGATCCTGGGCGACCGGGTGGTGCCGGTGGACTACGGCAAGGTGCCGTGGTGCATCTACTGCCAGCCGGAGGTCGCCTTCGCCGGGCTCTCGGAGCAGGCGGCCAAGGACGCCGGCTTCGAGGTGGTGACCAAGAAGGATCCCTACGGCGGCAACGGCCGGGCCCTGATCGTCGGCGAGCCGGGGGGACTGGTCAAGGTCATCTGCGAGAAGCAGCCGGACGGCTCGGCCGGCCGGATCCTGGGCGTGCACATGGTCGGGCCGTGGGTGACCGAGCAGCTGGGCCAGGCCTACCTGTCGGTCAACTGGGAGGCCACGCCCAAGGAGGTCGCCCAGTTCATACAGCCCCACCCGACCCTGTCGGAGACCTTCGGCGAGACCGTCCTCGCCCTGACCGGAAGAGGCCTGCACGTTGGCTGAGATCACCATGCCCCAGCTGGGGGAGACCGTCACCGAGGGCACCATCACCAGGTGGGCCAAGCAGGTCGGCGAGTCCGTCGCCGAGGACGAGGTGCTGTTCGAGGTGAGCACCGACAAGGTCGACTCCGAGGTCCCCTCGCCCGTAGCGGGAGTGATCACCGAGATCCTGGTCCCCGAAGGCGAGACGGTCGACGTCGGCACCCGGTTGGCCGTGATCTCCGACGGCAACGGGGCGGCCGCCCCGGCGGCCCCGGCGGCCGCCGCCACCCCGCCCGCGGCGGCCGAGGCGGGACCCGCACCCCAGGCCGATGCGGAGCCCGAAGCCGAGCCGGAGCCGGCGCCCGCCCCCGCTCCTGCCCCTGCCGCCGCTCCTGCTCCCGCCCCGGCCGCCGAAGCGGCCCGCCCCGAGCCGGCCGACGCCGGCCCCGGTGTCGTGTTGTCGCCGGTCGTGCGCCGGCTCATCGCCGAGCACCAGCTCGATCCCGCCTCCATCACCGGCACCGGGGCGGGCGGCCGGATCACCCGCTCGGACGTCTTGGCCGTGATCGACTCGCGCAACGGTCGGGGTCCGGCCGCCCCGGCCCGCCCGCCGTCGTCGGCCCCGCCGGCCGCCGCCGGCCCGGCACCCACCGTGGCGTTCCCTCCCGCCACCGCGGGGGAACGGGACGAGATCGTGCCGTTCACCAACATCCGGCGCCGCACCGCCGAGCACATGGTCCGGTCCAAGCACACGTCGGCCCACACCATGGTGGCCGTAGAGGTGGACTACTTCGGAGTGGACAAGGTCCGGGCCGCGGCGAAGGGGGCGTTCAAGGCGGCCGAGGGGTTCTCGCTGACCTACCTGCCCTTCGTGACCAGGGCGGTCGTCGACGCCATCGAGGACTTCCCGCACGTCAACAGCTCCGTGGGTGACGACGTGCTGATCGTGCACCACGACATCAACGTGGGCATCGCGGTGGACCTGGACTTCGAGGGCCTGCTGGTGCCGGTCATCCACCAGGCCGACGGCAAGCGGTTGCGGGTGCTGGCCCGGGACATCTCGGACCTGGCCGGTAAGGCCCGGGCCAAGCGCCTGACGATGGACGACATCTCGGGAGGCACTTTCACCATCACGAACGCCGGGCCGTTCGGGACCTTGATCACCGTCCCGGTCATCAACCAGCCCCAGGTGGCGATCCTCTCCACCGACGGCGTGCGCAAGCGGCCGGTG
>DATGAX010000450.1:0-10251 GCA_035312965.1 Acidimicrobiales bacterium | reverse complement strand
CTACCGCACCGGACACCACCGGGCCTGTGGCCCCCTCCGCCGTGCAGCCGCAAGCGGTGAAGCCGGCCGCGACCAAAGCCCGCCCCGCGGTCAAGAAGACGCCGTCGAGCCGGCAGATCAACCCGGGCGACAAGATCTGCGGTCAGTGCGGCGAGGGCAACGACCCGGCCCGTAAGTTCTGCCGGCGCTGCGGCGGTTCGCTCGTCGAAGCGACCGTCTACAAGCTGCCGTGGTACAAGGCCCTGTGGCGCCGCCTCACCACGCCCAAGCAGAAGCAGGCCGGGGCCCGCCCGAAGATGCGCCGCCGGGCCGGCAGCGTGGTCTGGAGATGGGTCGTCCGCCTGGTGTTGCTCGGGGTGGTCGTCTTCGTCATCCTCTCGGCCGTCGGCCCCCTGCACAAGAGCCTCTGGAAGCACGAGAACCACTGGTGGCACAACGTCGTCGGGTTGGTGCACCCGACGTACCACCCGTTTTTCGCCCGCACCGCAGAGGCATCGACGTCGGCGCCAGGGCATCCCGCCATCAACCTGATCGACGGTCAGCGCAACACGTCTTGGCAGGCGAACGGGTCGTCCAAGGGCCAATTCGTGGTGGTGCGTTTCCCGAACACGGCCAACGTCGCCAAGGTCGGGCTGGACATCGGCAACCAGGACGCGCCGCAGTCGTTCCAGACCGAGCCCCGACCGGAAGAGGTCAAGCTGGTGTTCGGCGGCAGCCACGAGGTCACCCGCACCATCAAGCTCCAGGACGTGACCGGTTTCCAGACGTTCACCGTCAACACCAAGGATTCCACCGGGGTCACGATCTTCATCGAGAGCGTGTACGCGGCGACGGGCTCGGGACAGAACGTCTCCATCGCCCAGCTCGAGTTCTTCACCAAGAGCTGACATGGCCGGGCCGGGCGACTGGCAGGGCACGGCCTGGGATGCCATCGTCGTCGGCGCCGGCCACAACGGGCTGACCGCGGCCGCCTACCTGGCGCGGGCCGGGCGGCGGGTGCTCGTCCTCGAACGGCGCGAGCAGGTCGGGGGGGCGTGCACCATCGAAGATCCCTTTCCCGAGAAGGGATGGCGGGTCAGCCCGTGCGCCTACCTGGTAGGGCTCCTCCACCCCCTTGTCGTCGACGAACTGGACCTGAGGCGCAGGGGCTATCGCGTCGAGGTCGTCGACCCCCACCTGTGGTGCCCCTTCACGGACGGCACCTCGGTGGCCCTCTGGGAGGACCCCGAGCGCAGCGCGGCGGCCGTTGCCGGGCTGGCCCCGGGGGACGTGGACGGGTACATCCGCTACGGGCAGCTGTTCTCGCGGATCCGGCGCGTCCTCCGGGACGGTCCCCGCGACGTCTGGGTGGGGGACGCTCCGGATCGGGGCGCCATCGAGGAGATGTTCGGAACCGACAAGGAGGCGGTCGAAGTCCTCTTCGAGGAGTCGATCGCCTCGGTCGTCGAGCGTCACGTGGGCGACGAGCGGCTGCGGACCGCCCTGCACGGACAGGGCTTGATCGGCACCTTCGCCGGGCCCCGCGACCCGGGTACCGCCGCCATCCACGTCATGCACGCGTCGGGGGTGCTCGAGGGCATACCGGGGGCGTGGGGCTATGTCCAGGGCGGGATGGGCACCGTGTCGTTCCTGATCGCCGAGGCGGCCGAGGAAGCCGGCGCCGTGATCGCGCCGGGCCACCCCGTGGCCGCCATCCGGCCCGGCGAGGGCGTGGAGCTCGAGGGCGGCGAGCTGGTGCGGGCGCCCGTCGTGATCGCCAACGCCGACCCGAAGCGGACGCTTTCCCTGATCGACGGGGCGGTGCCCGAGCCGTTCCGGCGCCGCGTCGAAGGGTGGCGTACGGACAGCCCGGTGCTCAAGATCAACTGCGGCCTCTCCCGCCTGCCCGCCTTCCCGCAGGCGGCGCCGGGCGTCTCGCCCCACCGGGCCATGGTGACGATCTCCACCGGTGTCGACGACACCCAGGCGGCGTGCGAGGCGGCCCGGCGGGGTGAGCCGTCCCCGGCCTGGTGCGAGCTGTACTTCCACACCGCCTACGACCCGTCGGTGGCGCCGCCCGGGAAGCACGCCATGTCGGTGTTCGCCCAGTTCGTCCCGTACCGGCTGGCGGAAGGCGACTGGGAGTCCCGCCGCGACGAGATCGCCGATCGGGCCATCGCCGCCATCGCCCGCTTCTCGCCCGACGTCGCCGACTGCATCGAGCACCGGCAGGTGCTGGGCCCCCCGGACATCGAAGCCCGCATCGGGCTGACCGGCGGCCACATCTTCCAGGGGGAGTGCCTGCCGGACCAGATGTGGGACCGCCGGTTCGCACCCCGCACGGGTGTGGACGGCCTCTACCTCTGCGGCGCGGCCACCCACCCGGGCGGCAGCGTCATCGGAATCAACGGGCGCAACGCGGCGATGGCGGTGCTGGCCGACGGATAGGCCGTGCCCGAACGGCTATACATGCGCAGAGGGTCCCTGTTTCTGACCGCCCGGGGTGACAGTGTCATAACCAACACTCCCGACATGGAGGACAAATGGGAGCAATTGCTCAGCTGGCTTCGGAATCGGTCGCGGTCGAACCCGGTCGGTCCGTGACCACCGCGGTGACCGTCCGCAATACCGGCTCCGTCGTCGACCGCTTCACGTTCGAGGCCCTCGGACCGGCCGCCGAGTGGGTGACGTTCGCCCCGGACACGCTCTCCCTTTTTCCGGAGGCGAGCGGCACCGTCAATGTGGTCGTAGCCCCGCCCCGCACGCCCGCGGTGCCGGCCGGCACGGTGCCGTTCGGAGTCAAGGTGATCTCCGGCGAGGACGCCGAAGGCAGCACCGCCGAGGAGGGCACCCTCGAGATAGGCGCGTTCAGCGACGTCTCCTTGGAGCTCCTGCCGCGCGTCGTCCGCGGGCGGCGGGTCGGCATGGCCCGGCTGGCCGTCGACAACCGGTCCAACGTCCCTTACGACGGGCAGGCCTCGGGAGCCGATCCCCAGGGCGCACTGGGATTCGCCTTCAGCCCGCAGGCCTTCTCGATCCCTCCGGGGGGAGCCGAGTTCGTCAAGGTCCGCATCCGCCCGGTCAAGACCTTCTGGCGGGGGCCGGCGTCCAACAAGTCCTTCCAGCTCGCCGTGACCAGCGATACGGCGCCCCACCCCGGGCGGGTGCCGGCCGACGGCTCGCTGCTGCAGGAGGCGCTGCTACCCCGCTGGCTCATGTGGGTCGTGGCCGGCATCGTGGCGCTGGCCGCCCTGTTCGTGCTGCTGTGGTTCACCTTCCTCAAGCCGCAGATCAAATCCACGGCGACCGATGCGGCCCGCAACCAGCTGGCCGCCGCCGGGCTGACACCGTCCGGTTCGGGGGGCGGCTCCGGCGGGGGCGGTTCGGGCGGCGGTAGCACGGCCACCGGCTCGTCGAGCAGCTCGACCACTCTGGCCACGTCGTCCTCGGCCGTCGGCTCCGGAACGGCGGCGGGCGGCAGCCTGACGATCAACGGCTCCAAAGTGGCCAACGGCAACGGCAGTCAGGTGATCTACACGGTCCCGGCGGGGCACACCCTGCAGGTGACCGACCTGTTGATCCAGAACGCGGCGGGCGATAATGGGACCGTGACCCTCGCCCGCAGCGGCACCCTCCTCATGCAGTGGTCGATGGCCGACTTCCGTGACCTCGACTACCACTGGGTGTCGCCCACGTTGTTCGGCCCCGGCACCCAGCTGGTGATGGGCGTGTCGAGCTGCACGAACCCGTGCCATCCCGGGATCTACTACGCCGGCCAACTGGTGAAGAGTTGACGCAGCGGCTCCGCGCCCGGCCCCTTCGGGGGCTCCTGTGCGGGGTCGCACTGCTCGTGCTCGTCGCCGGGGTCCTGTTCGGCATCGAGGTGGTTCCCGGGGGTCGGGCTGCTGCCGGGACCAGCGGGGGGCCGTACGGCGTCTACGTCTCGACGTTCTCCTCCGAGCGGGAGATGACCCTCGGCAACCTGGGCGGCGGGAGCTCGACGGTCATCAGCGGGCTGGCGGTCACGGACATCGGGATCAATTCGACCGCCACCACCGGGGTCGCCACCACCTACACCGACTACAGCGGCGGCGGGGCGGTGACGATCTTCGCCGTGCCGAGCAACCACATCACGGGGACGATCCCGGGTCTGGTCCCGGTGGGCTATGCCATGGATCCGGTCGATCCCAACATCGCCTTCGCGGTCACCGGTTTCGGCGAGGTCGACGCCATCAACCTCTCTTCGGCCACCTACAAGACGATCACCAACCTCAACCCGACGGGGGCCAGCTTCACGGCCATGTCGATCGGCGTCACGCCGGACGGGAGCACGGTCCTGGTCGGCGGTATCTCCAACTCGTTCGGCTTCATCGACGCCGTCTCGACGAGCACCGGCGGGGCCACGGTGTGGCAGGGGGGGATGCGTGACTACCAGGTCCTGGACCTGGCTGTCGCACCCGACGGTACGGCGCTCTTCGCCACGATCAGCTCGACCATCGGATCGGGACCGCACATCTTCCGGCTCCCGATCCCCTTCAATCCGAAGACGCCGGTCGCCTGGGCCGCGCCGTCGGCCACCACCACGCTCGACATCACCTTCCCGGCGGCGTTGACCGTCGGTCGTCACACCCAGAACGTCTACCTGGTCGGTCTCAACCCCAACGGGGCGTCGCTGCTACAGGCGTTCTCCGCCGCGACCGGCGCCAACAGCGGCGAGGTGGGTCTGCCCTTCAACAGCTCCTCGAACGGCAACGGCGGCTTCAACGGCGGGGTCAAGAGCGTGGCGCTGTCCCCCGACGGCCAGACCCTGCTGGCCGTCGGCGGCAGCTACAACGTCGCCGCCGGTTTCGCTCAGGTGAACACAGTGATCTGCCCCATCGCAACGGCCGGTGTGGTGCTGGGCAAGGCGGCCGTGGTGGAAGCCAACAGTGACCCGATCGGTCCCCGAGATGTCGTCGTCACGCCCGACCAGGCGCCGGTGGCGGGGCTGGCTGCCGCCTCCGGTACGGCGGGGTCGCCCGTCACCTTCGACGCGTCGTCCTCGACGGTCACCTACGGCAGCATCACGAACTTCGCGTGGAACTTCGGGGACGGGTCGCCCGTCGTCAACAGCGGCGGGCCGACCGTGACCCACACCTATGCGTCTCAGGGCACCTACACCGTGACCGTCACCGAGACCGACTCGGCCGGCGTCTCGGTCCCGCCTGCTCCGTACGTCCCCACTGCGGTCAACGGTCCGGGTACGTCGCCCTACCTGAACTCGTCTCCGTCGGCCAGCACGTCGGAGCAGGTACCCGTCTCCAAGCAGGGAACGCCGCCGCCCCCGCCGCCCAAGACCACCTCCACCACCGTCAAGTCGACCACGACGACCGTGCCCGGCACGCCCGTGATCAAGCTGGTCCCGACGGTCGGCCCCCCGGGGACCATCGTCTCGGTGAGCGGGCACGGGTTCCCGGCCAACCGCAGCGTCAAGGTGACCTGGTCGACCAACAACGGGTCGTTCACGGAGACCACCGACTCCCACGGCAACCTGCCGGCCCACCCGTTCTACATTCTCACCCCCGACGTGCTGGGCCCCCGCATGGCCATCGCCACCACCTCAGGGGTTCCGCCGGCGAAGGCCGACTTCCTGACCGTGGCCCGCAGCGGGGAGCCGGGCGGCAGCACCGACAACCCGGCCTTCTTCCGCTCCGAAGGGCCGTAGCGACCCCTGAAGCTCAGCCCGCCTCGACCTGGTGGGCCCGGCTGGCCGCCGACACCAGGGCCACGGCCAGCTCGGACCGGCTCCCGATGCCCAGCTTCGTGTACACCCGGGCCAGGTGGGTCTCGACCGTCCGCACGGACAGGCAGAGCCGGGTGGCGATGGCCTGGCTGGCCAGGCCCCGGGCGGCGAGCAGGGCGACCTCGCGTTCCCGCCGGGTCAGCTCGGGCGGGGTCAGGGCCAGGGCCAGGCCGACCGGCGGGGGCCCCTCGTCGCTCGAGCCGAGCAGGATGTGACCCCGTGCCGCCGACGCCGCGGCGCGCCGGCTGTGGCCCGCCGCCTGGTGGGCCCGGCAGGCCTGGGCCGCGGCCTCGGCACCATAGAGGTGGAGGCCCAGGTCGGCGTAGCTTTCGGCGACGGCGTCAAGGGTCGGCCCGGCGAAGTCGGGCTCGGCCAGGGCGGTGGCATGGGCCGCCACGACCCGGATCAGCGGACCCTCGACGGTCTGGGCCAGAGTCGCCAGCCGGGCCGCCGGGGCGGCGGAGCCGAGGCGGACAGCGGCGTGCAGGGCCCGTATCTCCGATGCGACCTGCTCCGTCCGGCGGGCCGCCTCGGCGGCGTGGTGGACCATGCCGAGGGCCTCGGTGAGGGCGCCCTGAGCGGCGGCCAGCCAGGCCGCCGCGATGCACCAGTCCTGCATCACGAAGTCGGAGCGGTCCGCCACCGGCCGCACCTCGTCCAAGGCCTGCCGGGCGGCGTCGACCTGGCCGGCGAGGGCCAGCGCCTCGGCCAGGCCGAGGGTCGCCTCCACCCTGAGGGCGGCGGAGTGGACCGGGTCGAGTGTGGCGGTCGCCTCGCGGAACCAGGCCACCGCCCGGGGCAGGCAGGCCTGCTCCAGGGCGACCCAACCCAGGGCCGCCGCCGAGGTGCCCTGGCCGATCTCGTCGTGATACTGCACCGCCACGTCGTAGCGGGCCTGGGACAGGCGCTGCATCGACTCGACCCGCCCGGCCAGCTTGTAGGCCAGGCCCCGGGCCATGGCGGCCCACGCCGACAGCGACGAGGCGTTGCCGGACATGGACGGGGTGCCGTCCAGAAGCTCGAGCGCCTGCTCGGTCCGGCCCGTCCAGGAGAGACCCATGGACAGGACCGCCTTGGCCGTCGCCTCGGCCCGCGTCGACAGGTCAGGCCGGCGGATTATCTCGGACGCCAGCTCGACGGCGTCGGCCGGGCGGCCGGCGAAGGCGCGCAGGCCGGCGGCCACGGCTTCGAGCCAGGCCTGGTCGGACCCGTTGCCCACCGTCTTCGCCGAGTCCGCCAGCGTCGTCAGGGCTCCATCGAGGTCCCCCAGCCCGAAGTAGAGGAGGATGCCCCGCAGCACGGCGCACTTGGCGATCTCGTCGTCACCCGTCCCCTGCTCGCGGCCCAGCACGGCCAGGCCGTCGCGGAACCGGCCCAGGGCCCGGTGGGCGTCGACCAGCGCCAGGCGGGCCTCGAGTGACGGCTCGAGATCGAAGGCGGCGGTCGCCAGCCGGGCGGACAGCCGCCAGTCCTGGCGTTCGGCGGCAAGCAGGGCGGCCCGCACGAACTCCTCGGGCCGCACGTCGGCTCCGCCGTCGAGACGCCACGTCATCACGCGCAGCAGGTCGGAGCCCAGGCAGCCGGCCGCCTCGAACTCGTCGGCCAGCCGCCGGCCGATGGCCGCCCGGCGCGGCACCGATATCGATCCATGCACCACGTCGGTCAGGATGGGGTGCGCGGTCCGGGCCGACTGCTCACCCTGTGACCACTCGAAGGTGACCAACCCGGAGAGTTGGAGCGCCTCGAGCGGTTCGTTGTCCACCACTCTCAGGAGCACCCGCAACGGGATCGGACCCCCCACGGCGACGATCTCGAGCGCTGCTCGCTGAACTTCCGTCAGGGAGCTCAGGCGCTCATCGACCAGCTCCTGCAGACCGGAGCCGGCGCCGAGAGACCCGTTGAGGCGCCACACGCCGTCGCGGAAGCAGATGCTCCCCGAGCGGCGCCCGGCCGCCAGCAGCTCCCGCGTGTAAAGGGGGTTGCCCTCGCTCAACCGCCACACCGCGTCCGCTACCTCGCCGCCCACCGGGTAGGGGGCAAGACTCTCCCGCCGGCCCAACGACCCCACGGAGCCCACGGCTCCCATCGCGCCCATGGCTTCGAGGTGCTCGGCGGCCTCATGGAGGAGGCAGGTGACCAGCTCGACGGTGGCCTCCCGGTCGAGCGGTCCGACCTCGACCCGCTCGACCAGGCCGTCCTTCCAGAGGGAGCGCAGCGCCGACGGGGCGGGGGCGTGGGACTCCATCGCCATCACCACCTTGACCCCGTCGAAGGCGACCAGCTGCAGCACGAGGGTGGCGGAGTTGGGGTCGAGGCTGTGGGCGTCGTCGACGACCAGCACGAGGGGACGGCCCTTGGCCCGGCGCAGGACGGCGGAGCGGAAGTTCTGGAGCAGGTACAGCGGGTCGGGTGGTCGGCCCGGCTTGCCCCCGAGGTCCGGCACCAGAGGGGCGAAGGCACCGAATGAGATGGAAGGATCGGTCGCCGAACCGACGAGGGCCACGACCTCCGCCGCCCCGGAGCGTGAGATCTCCGCGGCCAGCGCCCGGGCCAGCGCCGTCTTGCCCACCCCGGCGCTCCCCGCGAACACGATTCCGGCGGCGCCCTCACCGAGGGCGTGGCGCGCCGCGGCCCATTCGTGCGATCGCCCGATCAGCCGATGGCCACGCCCCTCGATTACCCCCACAGGAAGCAATTATCGCTATTCGGAAGGCCGCTTTCTAGTGACTCTTTCCGGAGGCCCCGAAAGGCGCCCCGCCCGGACCCGCCCTTGGCCGGTCCGATGCCCGCCCCGGTAGGCTGAGGATCATGCCCTCCAAGATCACGATGCAGCCGGACGGCACGCTGTCCGTACCCGACGAGCCGATCATCCCGTTCATCGAGGGCGACGGCACCGGGGTGGACATCTGGCCCGCGGCCCAGCTCGTACTGGACGCGGCGGCCAAGAAGCACGGCAAGCGCATCGAGTGGAAAGAAGTGTTGGCCGGCGAGAAGGCGTTCAACGAGACGGGCGACTGGCTCCCGCAGGAGACCATCGACATCTTCCGCGACTACCTCATCGGCATCAAGGGGCCTCTGACCACACCCATCGGCGGCGGCTTCCGCTCGCTCAACGTCGCCCTCCGCCAGTTGCTCGACCTCTACGTGTGCCTGCGCCCGGTGCGCTGGTTCCAGGGGGTGCCCTCACCGGTCAAGCGGCCCGAGCTGGTCGATATGGTCATCTTCCGGGAGAACACCGAGGACATCTATGCCGGCCTCGAGGTCCAGGAGGGCACGGCCGAGGCCAAACGGCTGATCGGCATCCTCCACGACGAGTTCGGGTGGGACATCCGCCCCGACAGCGGCGTCGGCATCAAGCCTGTGTCCGAATCCGGGTCCAAGCGGCTCATCCGGGCGTCCCTCAAGTACGCCGTCAGCCACGGCCGCAAGTCGGTGACGATGGTGCACAAGGGCAACATCCAGAAGTTCACGGAAGGGGCCTTCCGCAACTGGGGCTACGAGCTGGTGCGGGACGAGTTCGACGACGTGGCCGTGGGCTGGGACGACTGCGACGGCAAACCGGGCGACCGGGTCCTGGTCAGGGACGCCATCGCCGACATCACCCTCCAACAGGTCCTGACGCGGCCCGACGAGTTCGACGTCATCGCCACCACCAACCTCAACGGTGACTACCTCTCCGACGCCCTGGCCGCCCAGGTCGGCGGGATCGGCATCGCGCCCGGCGCCAACATCAACTACGTGACCGGTCACGGGATCTTCGAGGCCACCCACGGCACGGCCCCCAAGTACGCCGGCCTGGACAAGGTCAATCCGGGCTCCGTACTCCTCTCCGGCGTGATGATGTTCGAACACCTCGGTTGGCAGCAGGCCGCCGAGGACATCGTCGCCGCCCTGGAGGCCACCATCGCCGAGAAGATCGTGACCTACGACTTCGCCCGCCAGATGGAGGGGGCCAAGGAGGTCAAGACCTCGGAGTTCGCGGCGGCCATCGTCGACCGGCTCTAACCCGGTGTCGTAAACCCGGCCCGCCCGGCGGTCTGTCTGTACGGTGACCGTCATCGAGCCGGGGCGAAGCACGGATTACACGTCGACAGCGGGCTTCGGCGCGTTCTTCGCCGACATCGAACCGGCGCTGCGCCGGGCGTTGGTCGCCACGTTCGGAGCCGATCGGGGCCGGGACGCGGCGGCCGAAGCGCTGGCTTGGGCGTGGGAGCACCGTGACCGGCTCGCCGGTTTGAACCATCCCCTGCGCTACCTGTACCGCGTGGGCCAGAGTCGGGGCCGCCGCCGGCTGGTGCGGTTGCCCTTCGTGCGGGTCGGGTGGGACGCCCCCGACGTCGAGCCGCGGCTGGTGCCGGCGCTGCGGGAGCTGAGCGAGAGACAGAGGGTGGCCGTGGTGCTCATCCACGGGTACGGCTGGACATACGCCGAGGTCGCCGACCTCCTGGAACTGACGGTCAGCACGGTACAGACCCACGCCGAGCGGGGAC
>DATGAX010000449.1:0-5370 GCA_035312965.1 Acidimicrobiales bacterium | reverse complement strand
CCGGGGATGTCCGGCGTGTACGGAACCGACAGGGACCCGGTGGCGGCGATGACCACACGAGCTCGCAGGTGGTGGCCGTCACCGGTCGAGACCACCCACGTCGCGGAGGCCTCATCCCACACCGCCGATGTCACGGGCGCCCCGAACCGCATGTCCCGGCGCAGGTCGAAGCGGTCGACCACATGGTTGAGGTAACGCTCGGTCTCGGGCTGGGCCGCGAAGTGCTCCTGCCACTCCCATTCGTCGAACAGGTCCTGGGAGAAGAGGTACCCGTACGTGTAGCTCTCCGAGTCGAAGCGGGCGCCCGGGTAGCGGTTCCAGTACCAGGTCCCGCCCACCCCGTCCCCGGCCTCGACGAGCTGTACGGAGAACCCGGCTTCCCGGGCGCGGTACAGCTGGTAGATGCCCGTGATGCCGGCGCCGATCACCAGGACGTCCGTCGAAAAAGTTGTACCGATCGGTCTAGTATATTCGTGCGAGTCCGAGGGAGGCCAGAATGACGGTCGTGGAGCAGAAATGGTCGGCCCTGCCAGTTCCCTTTGCCATCGAAGTCCCGGATCGGATCCCGAAGGAGCGGTATTTCGACCCGGACTTCTACCGGATGGAGTGCGAGCTCTTGTGGTCGCGGGTGTGGCAGATGGCGTGCCGCTTGGAGGAGATCCCCGAGGCGGGTGACTTCGCCGAATACCGGATCCTGGATCAGTCGGTGGTCGTCGTGCGCACCGAGGACATGGGCGTCCGGGCCTTCGACAACACTTGCCGCCACCGCGGGGTGAGGGTGGTCGAGGGAAGGGGCCACGCCGGCGGAGGGTTCACCTGCCCGTTCCACGGCTGGTGTTACGGGACCGACGGGCGCAACACGCGGGTCACGCAGGCATCCGGGTTCTCGGAGGAAGCGCTCCAAGCGGGCCAGATCGACCTGGCGCCGGTCCGCAGCGAGGCCTGGGGCGGTATGGCCTGGATCAACCTCGACGGATCCGCTCCTCCGTTGCGGGAGTGCATAGAACCGTTCGCCACCATCATGGACGGCTGGCGCCTCGAGGCCATGCGGGCGGAGTGGTGGCTGGCGTGCCGGTTGCCGGCCAACTGGAAGCTGGCGCAGGAGGCGTTCGTCGAGCAGTACCACGTCCTCGAGACCCATCCGCAGCTCCGTATCCCGGGCCGCGGCGCCCCCCGCAACCCGGCCGACTTCGACCCCCGGACCTTCGTCGAGGGCGAGCTCGATTACCTCCGCACGATGTGCGAGGGCATGGCCGGCATGGTGCACGCCAATGACGTGAGGATCGCCGAGGAGATCCAGGAGATGGATCTGCCTCGCGAGTACGCGGGTGCCCGGGCCGCGTGGGACCGGCGGATGAACGCCGCCGTCACCGACTCCCACCGGGCGCGGGGGTGCGTGATGCCCGACATCAACGATCTCGAGTTCCGCGGCTGGAACCACTCGATGATCTACGCCTTCCCCCACGTGTTCGTCCTTCCGATGTACAGCAGCGCCACGGCCTACCGCTTCCGCCCGCTAGGGCCGGAGGAGACCTTGATGGAGCTGTGGTCGCTGACCCGGTTCCCCGAGGGCCAGGAGCCGGAGACCCCGCCCGTCCCGGAGTGGTGGGCCCCCGACGACCACCGGTGGCCCCCGATTCCCACCCAGGACTTCTCGAACATCCCGCGCCAGCAGCAGGGCCTGCACAATCGGAGCTTCGAGTACATGCGTCTGTCGGCCCGCGACGAGGGCCACATCTCCAACTTCCACCGGGTGATCGACGGCTACCTCGCCGGCCTTCCGTACGACCGGCTAACGGGGGCCCTGCCCACGCTCAATGTCAACCCGCTCGAAATGGCCGTCGCCGAGATCGCGCTCTGATGGCCGCCCTCCGTACCGAACGGCTGGCGGCCACCGTCGGCGCCCGGGTGGATGGGGTGGACCTGGACCGGTTTCTGTACGACGAGGAGCTGCCGGAGCAGACGCTGGCCGCGTTGGAGGAGCACGGCGCCCTCGTGTTCCCCGGGCTGCATCTCGACGACAAGGCCCAGGTCGAGTTCAGTCGCAAGCTGGGTCAGGTGGAGAAGCTCGGGCGCGGGGAGTTCCCGGAGATCTTCCGGGTCACCCTCGACCCGTCGATCAACCCGGCCGCGGCCTACCTGCGGGGTACGTTCTACTGGCACATCGACGGGTGCACCGACGAGATCCCGATCATGGCCACCATGCTCAGCGCCCACGCCGTCGCCGACCAGGGGGGCGAGACGGAGTTCGCATCGACCTACCAGGCCTACGACGACCTGACCGCCGACGAGAAGGCCCGATTCTCGAACCTGCGCGTGCTCCACTCCGTCGAGGCGTCCATGCGGCTGCACGTGCCCGACCCGAAGCCGGAGCAGGTCGAGCTGTGGAGGAAGCGGCCGGGCAAGGAACAGCCGCTCGTGTGGACCCACCAATCGGGTCGGAAGTCGCTGGTCATCGGCGCCACCGCCGACCATGTGGTGGGAATGGACGTCGACGACGGGCGCGCCCTGCTCGCCGCCCTCCTGGAACGGGCGACCGTACCCGGGCGGGTCTACCGCCACACCTGGAGGGTCGGCGACGTGGTGATGTGGGACAACCGGGGGGTGCTCCACCGGGCTGCCCCCTACGACCCCGCCTCGCCTCGGGACATGCACCGCACGACCTTCGCCGGGAACGAACCCATTCAGTGAGGGCCACCCCGATCCCTGTCCGCGAGTGGCCGCCGGAGATGCGGGCGGCCATGGCCGCCTACCGGCCCCCCAACCCGCGCCATCCGTACCCGCCCGAGAACCCGGCCCGGCCCAAGGGGCTCAACGCGATCGGCGTCCTGGCCCACCACCCGGAGCTGACCGAGGCCTACCACCACCTGATCGGCCATGCCCTCTTCGCCACGACCCTCTCGGTCCGCCAGCGGGAGTTGATCATCCTCCGTGTCGCTCATCAACGGGAGGCCGCCTACGAGTGGGCCCAGCACGCCTTTCTCGCCGGAGAGGCCGGAATCGGCGCCGACGAGGTGGATCGGGTCCGGCGGGGCGGCGGCGCCGAAGGTTGGGATCCACTCGAGAGTGCCCTGCTGACCGCGGCGGACCAGCTGCTCTCCGACGCCCGGATCGGCGACGACACCTATGACCGGCTGTCGTCGGAGCTTTCCACCCGTCAGATCATGGATCTCGTGTTCACCGTCGGGGCCTACGACGTTCTGGCCATGGCCTTGCGGACCTTCGACGTCGAGTTGGACGACGACCTACTGCCCTACGGGTAGGAGGTCGGGCGGTCAGGTGTTGCGCCCGCCGTTGACCCCGAAGATCTGGCCGGTTGTGTAGCCGGCTTCTTCCTTGCACAGGAACGAGCACATGGCCGCGACGTCCTCCGGTAGGCCGACTCGACGCACCGGCGTCCGGGCGACGGCCCCCTCCACGCCGGCCGGCCCGAAGTCGCCCCGTGCCACCGACTGCTGGAACATCGGGGTGTCGATCAATCCCGGCGTGATGGCGTTGACGGTTACGCCCTTCGGGCCGAACTCCAGCGCCAAGCACTTGGTCAGGCCGTTGAGCGCCGACTTCGACGAGACGTACTGGCTCATGAGGGCCTGGCCGCCGTGCGTGCTCGAGGACGAGATGTTGACGATCCGGCCCCAACCGCCCTCGAGCATGCCGGGCAGCACCGCCTGCGAGCAGTTGAACGCGCCGGTGAGGTTGACCCGGATCACCCGGTCCCACTCCTCGAGGGTGAGCTTCAGGAACCGGGTCATGCCCGAGCCCATGCCCGCATTGTTGACCAGGATCCCGACCGGGCCCAGCCGGTCCTTTGCCTCGGCGACCGCGGCCAGGACTTCCTCCCGGTCACCGACGTCGGCGGGCAGACCGGTGGCCGTCCCACCGGCGCCCTCGATCGCCCGGGCCGCCCGGTCGGCCGCGCCCCCGTCCAGGTCCAGCACCGCCACAGAATGCCCATCGTTCGCCAGACGCCGGCTGATGGCCAGGCCGATCCCTGAGGCCCCTCCGGTGACCACCGCCACTCGCTGCTGATCCATGCGACCCGATGCTATATGTCAACTACTTGTTATGCTCGACCTCCGTGTACCGGGTGGTCCAGTGGGCGACGGGCAACATAGGCACGCGTTCGCTGCGGGCCGTCATCGAGCATCCCGACATGGAGCTGGTGGGCCTCTACGTCTACTCGCCCGCCAAGGAGGGGAAGGACGCCGGCGACCTGTGCGGCGTGGCGCCGGTCGGCGTGCCGGCCACCCGGGACCTGGAGCAGATCATCGGTCTGGGGGCCGACTGCTGCCTGTACATGGGCGACCGGCCGGACTTCGAAGCGACCGCCCGGCTGCTCGAATCGGGATGCAACGTGGTTACGACCCGCAGCGAGTTCGCCCGCCCGGCCGACATGGGCGCAGAGGTACGGGCCCGCATCGACGCCGCCTGCACGGCGGGCCGGTCGTCCGTGCACAGCACCGGTTCGAGCCCGGGCTTCATCACCGAAGCGCTGCCGTTCGCGCTGGTGTCGCTGGAACGCCGGCTCGACTCGTTGACCATCGACGAGTTCGCCGACATGTCGTCACGCAACTCGCCGGAGCTCATGTTCGGACTCATGGGCTTCGGCCGCAGCCCATCGTCGTTCAGCCCCGACGCCATGGCCCACCACGGGCGGGTGGCCTTCGGGCCGTCGATGTCCATGGTGGCCGAAGCCCTCGGCCTGCCGTTCGACGACATGGCGGCATCCGGGGAGGTGGCGGTCGCCCGCACCGACCTGGACATCGCCGCAGGTCATGTCGACGCTGGAACCATCGCCGCTCAGCGGATGATCATCGAGGGTCTCCGTGGCGGCCGTCCGGTCATGCGGTTCCGGTCCAACTGGTACCTGAGCCCCGATGTCGAGCCGGGGTGGGATCTGCGCGAGACGGGGTGGCGGGTCCAGGTGGAGGGCGACCTGCCCCTGGACGTGTCCATCCGGTTCCCGGTGACACCCGAGGACTGGGCCGCCACGTCGCCGGCGGTGACGGCCAACCGGCCGGTCAATGCGGTGCCGTACGTGTGCGCGGCTGCTCCCGGCATCGTCACGACCGCGCAGTTGCCGCAGCTGATCCCGGCGTTGGGCTCCCGATCCGTATTGTGATCCCGTGAACTGGGGCCTCCGAGAGGTCAGCGACGAGCAGAGGAAGCGCTACCGGTCCGAGGGCTGGTGGGACGACGAGACCCTCGGCCAGCACCTGTACGGCCGGCTGACGGCCAACCCGCATCTCCCGTTCGTGGTCCATTCAGCGTTCCGGCCCTGGCGGGGAACCTTCGCCGGCATGGTCGACCTGGCCGGGCGGGTGGCCGGCGGGCTGGCCGCCAGGGGTATCGGGCCCGGCGACGTGGTTT
>DATGAX010000448.1:0-7065 GCA_035312965.1 Acidimicrobiales bacterium | reverse complement strand
ATCACCGTGCCGCCGTCGTCGGCCAGTAGGGCCGCGGTCTGGCCGGGGCGCCCCTCGAAGCGCCGCTGACGGAGGTAGCCCTGGTCCACCTCGGCCCCCGCCCCGGGGGGCACCGTGAGGTCGTCGAAGACAGGTATGCCCAGCACGGCCGCGTCAGGCGGCACCTCGATCGAGGCGGAGAAGGCGGCCACCACCGTCTGCTCCGAAGGGCCGGTGCTCACTCCTCTGTCATGCCCCTTCGCCATCCGATCCCTTTCTGCGCCGGCCCCGAGCCGAAGGATCGGCGCGCCTAGAGAATACGGATTCGCCGCCCTCCTGCCATCGGGCCATGGTCCAGAGCAGGTCGGAGAGCCGGTTGAGGTAGCGCAGGACGTTCGATTCGCCACCCGGGTCGAACACGGCCAAGGCGGCCCGCTCGGCCCGGCGGGTGATGGTCCGGGCCAGATCGAGCCCGGCCCCCACACGGTCGTGACCCGGGATGACGAAGTCCTTGATCGGGGGATGACGGGCGCTCAGCTGGTCGATGCGCCCCTCGAGGGCCGCCACCATCTCCGCCGTCACCAGGCTGGTGCCGGCGACCAGTTTCGGACGGTTGGCCGGGGCGGTGGCGATCTCGGCCATGAGCACGTAGAGGTCGCGCTCGAGCCCGACGAGGATCAGATCCAGCTCCGAGCCCCGCTCCACCTCGGCCCGCACCAGCCCCAGAGCGGCCTGCGCCTCGTCGACCGCCCCGTTGGCTTCGATGGGAGCCGAGTCCTTGCCCACCCGGCCGCCGTACAGCAGGCCGGTCGTGCCGTCGTCGCCGGTGCCGGTGTATATCTTCATTGGCACAGGAGCGTACCCGGCGGCATTACAGCCCCTTTCCTGCCCGAATGCCGGGTAGGTCCCCCGGAGCGCCCTGTAACCTTGGACGGATGGCCCCCCCGGACTCCTACCTGGACGCGCTCGCCACCCGGGTCGTGGTCTTCGACGGGGCCACCGGGACCAATCTGCAGCTGCGCCATCTGGGGCCGGACGACTTCGGGGGCCCGGCCCTGGAAGGCTGCAACGAGGTCCTGGTCGACACCCGGCCCGACGTGGTTGCCGATCTGCACCGCAGCTTCCTGGACGTGGGTTGCGACGTGGTGGAGACCGACAGCTTCGGCTCCCTGCCATGGGTGCTGGCCGAGTACGGCCTGGCCCACCGGACCCGGGAGCTGGCGGCCAAGGCGGCCCGGATCGCCCGCCACGAGGCCGACGCGGCGGCCGCCCGCGGCGGCTCGCCGCGCTGGGTGGCCGGGTCACTCGGGCCCGGAACCAAGATCGCGTCGCTCGGCCAGATCGGGTTCGTCGAGCAGCGCGACGGCTACCAGCTGGCCGCCGAAGGGTTGCTCGACGGCGGCGTCGACCTCTTCGTGATCGAGACGGTGCAGGACCTGCTGCAGGCCAAGGCCGCCGTCATCGGTTGCCGGCGGGCCATGGCGGAGGCCGGCCGCCACGTTCCCGTCCAGGTGCAGGTGACGATCGAGACGACGGGGCGGATGCTGATGGGCACCGAGATCGGTGCCGCCCTCACGACGCTCGAGGCGCTGCACCCTGACGTCATCGGCCTCAACTGCGCCACCGGCCCGGCCGAGATGAGCGAGCACCTCCGCTACCTGGCGCAGCACAGCGCCACACCGATCTCCGTCCTGCCCAACGCCGGCCTGCCTTCGGTGGTCGACGGCCGGATGCACTACGACCTGACGCCTGAAGAGCTGGCCGGGCATCACGCCCGCTTCGTCCGCGAGTACGGCGTCGCCGTCGTAGGGGGATGCTGCGGCACCACCCCCGACCACCTCCGGGCGGTGGTCGAGGCGTGCTCGGCGTTGACGCCGGCGCCGCGCCATCCCACCCGGGATCCGGGCATCGCCTCGATCTACACCCACGTCCCTTACGACCAGACGCCGTCGTTCCTCGTCGTCGGCGAACGGACCAATGCCAACGGATCCAAGAAGTTCCGCGAGGCGATGCTCTCGGACGACTGGGACACCTGCGTGGCGATGGCCCGCGAGGCGGTCAAGGGCGGGGCCCACGTCCTCGACGTCTGCGTGGACTACACGGGCGAGGACGGCGTGAGCGACATGCGGGAGGTGGCCGGCCGCTTCGCCACCCAGGCCACCCTGCCGATCATGCTCGACTCCACCGAGCCCGAGGTGATCGAGACGGGCCTCCAGCTGATCGCCGGTAAGCCGATTCTCAACTCGGTCAACCTCGAGGACGGCGACGCCCCCGGGACCCGGCTCGACCGGTTCCTCTCCCTGGCCCGTGAGTACGGCGCCGCGGTGGTGTGCACCTGCATCGACACCGAGGGCCAGGCCCGGACGGCGGAGTGGAAGCTGCGGGCCGCCCAGGCCATCCATGACCTCGCCGTGCACCGCTACGGTTTGTCACCCGAGGATCTGCTCTTCGATCCCCTGGTGCTGCCGATCAGCACCGGGATGGAGGAGAGCCGGCGGGACGGCATCGAGACCATCGAGGGCATCCGCCGCATCAAGGCCGCCCTCCCCGGAGTGGGCACCATCGTCGGGTTGTCCAACGTCAGCTTCGGGCTGGCCCCGGCCGCTCGCCACGCCCTCAACTCGGTGTTCCTGCACGAGTGCCAGGAGGCCGGACTCGACGCCGCCATCGTGCACGCCGCCCGCATCATGCCCCTCAACAAGATCGACCCCCGGGTCGTCGAGGTGTGCCTCGACCTCATCTACGACCGGCGGGATCCGGCCGCGGGCTACGACCCCCTGTCCGAGCTGCTGCAACTGTTCGAGGGCGTGTCGTCGGCCGACCTGCAGCGCGAGGACCGCAGCGGCTGGACGGTCGAGCGGCGGCTGGAGCAGCGCATCGTCGACGGCGACCGGGACGGCATCGACGCCGATCTGGACGAGGCGCTGCAATCGGGCCGGGCCGCGCTCGAGGTCATCAACGGACCGCTCCTCGGCGGCATGAAGACGGTCGGTGAGCTGTTCGGCTCGGGGCAGATGCAGCTGCCGTTCGTCCTGCAGTCGGCGGAGACGATGAAGACGGCGGTGGCCCACCTCGAGCCGCATATGGACCACAGCGGGGCCGGTGGCGGCAAGGGCCGGATCGTCCTGGCCACCGTCAAGGGCGACGTGCACGACATCGGCAAGAACCTGGTCGACATCATCTTCACGAACAACGGCTACGAGGTGCACAACCTCGGGATCAAGGTCTCCCTCGCCGAGATGATCGAGGCTGCCGAACAGGTGGGCGCCGACGCCATCGGCATGTCCGGGCTCCTGGTCAAGAGCACGCTCATCATGCGGGACAACCTCCTCGAGCTCAACGAGCGGGGTCTGGCCCAGCGCATCCCTGTCATCCTCGGCGGGGCGGCCCTGACCCGCACCTACGTCGAGCGCGATCTGCGCTCCCAGTATCAGGGGCGGCTGTTCTACGGCAAGGACGCGTTCGAGGGTCTGCACACCATGGACCGGCTGATGGAGCTCAAGCGCAGCGGCGCCGACGACCCCGAGTTCGGGCGGGTGCCCGAAGGGCGTGAAGGGGCCCGCCCCCGGGCGGCCCGGGCGACAGAGGCCCGATCGGCCGGTGACGAGAGGGCGACCCCCCGCCGGGCCCCGTCTGTGGTGACCGACAACCCGGTGTTCACTGCGCCGTTCGTCGGGAGCCGGGTCGAGAAGGGCATCAGCCTGGACGAGATCGCCGCCTACCTCAACGAGACGGCCCTCTTCCGCGGCCAGTGGGGCTACCGGCCGGACAAGGCGCTCGGCGAGAGCGACGACGAATTCCGGGTCCGCCTCCGAGGCGTGCTCCGGGAGCAGCTGGCCGCCGCCCGCAGCTCCGGCGTGCTGGCCCCGGCGGTCGCCTACGGCTACCACGCGGTCAACTCGGAAGGCGACGACCTCGTGGTCTGGAAGGACGAGACGCGCACGTCGGAATGGCTCCGGTTCCGCTTCCCGCGCCAGCCCGCCGACCCGTGGCTGTCCATCGCCGACTTCTTCCGGTCGACAGACTCGGGCCAGCCCGACTATGCCGCCTTCCACGTGGTGACCATGGGCGCCCGGGTGTCCGAAGAGACGGCCCGGCTCTTCGCCGACGACCACTACCAGGACTACCTCCATCTCCACGGCCTCGGCGTCGAGATGACCGAGGCGCTGGCCGAGCTGTGGCACCGGCGCATCCGGGCCGACTGGGGCTTCGTCTCCGAGGACGGGCCCAGCCTGGGTGGCCTGTTCCGCCAGCAGTACAGAGGGGGCCGCTACTCGTGGGGTTATCCGGCCTGCCCGGACCTCGAGGACAACGCCAAGTGCGCCGAGCTCGTCGGCGCCGACCGGATCGGCGTCAGCGTCAGCGAGGAGACGTCGTGGCAGTTCCACCCCGAGCAGACCACCGCCGCCATCATCTGCCACCACCCTCAGGCCAAGTACTTCGTCGTGTGACAGGATCGGGGATGCCCCGAATTTCGTTCCCCGAGAAAGGGCTCGGCGAGCACGCCGACTGGATGCTCGCCCGGCCGGAGATGGCCGTCGCCATGGGGGGCCTGTCCAGTGCGGTCTACGGCACCTCCAAGCTCGACAAGCGCGAGAGCGAGGCGGCCCGCTACACGATCGCCCTGATCAACGACTGCGCGGTGTGCAAGGACACCCGGGTCAAGGACGCCCCCGCCCGCGGGGTGGAGGAAGGCTTCTACGCCGAGATCCCGGCCTGGCGGACCAGCACCACCCTGAGCGAGCGGGAGAAGCTGGCGGCCGAGTTCGCCCAGCTGTTCGCCACCGACCATCTGGCCATGGACGACGGCTTCTGGTCCCGCCTGCGAGGTGCCTTCGCCGACGACGAGATCGTCGACCTCACCATCTCGTGCGGCATGTGGCTCGGCATGGGCCGGACGATGGCCGTCATCGGGGTGCGGGCCCCGGACGAGCGGATCCTGGTGTGAGGCGGGCCGGCCGATGCGAGAGCTGATCTACCACCGCTTCCTGCTCCCGGCCGTCGAGCGCCTCCCGCACAAGACGGCCGTCATCGACGGGGACCACACCGCCACCTACGAGCAACACCTGGAGCGGGTCATGCGCCTGGGCGACGCGCTGCGGGCCATGGGAGTCGGCCCCGGCGACCGCTTCGCCGCCATGGCCCTCAACGGGCACCAGTTCCTCGAGCTCTACCACGCCAGCCTTCTGACCGGTGCGGTCATCAACCCGCTCAACCTCCGCCTGGCGCCCAAAGAGCTGGAGTTCATCCTGGCCGACTCGGGCAGCAAGGTGTGCTTCGCCGACGCCTTCTTCGCCCCCGCCATCGACAAGGTGCGGGGCCAGGCCGGACTGGACCAGCTCGTCCTCATCGGATCGGGGGACGCCCCCCACGACGCCAACTACGAGGATGTCCTGGCGTCGGGCGAGGCCCGCCTGCCCGACGAGCCCGACGAGGAGGCGCCGTCCATCCTCATGTACACGGGTGGGACCACGGGACTGCCCAAGGGCGTGGTGCTGGACCAGAGGGCGCTGATGCTGGACCTCTACAAGGTCTCGACCCGCTGGGTGTTCGACGAGAGCTACGTGTACCTGCACCAGACGCCGATGTTCCATGCCGCGTCCATCGGCGGGGTGCTGGGGATCCCGGCGACAGGCGGGGTGACGACATCGGTGCCCCTCTTCTCGCCCGACGCCGCGATCGACGCCATCGAGCGGCACCAGGTCACCATGACCGTCATGGTGCCCACCATGATCGCGATGATGCTGGACCACCCGTCCTTCGACGCCAAGCGCATAGCGTCGCTCCGCATCCTCACGTACGGGGCGTCGCCCATGCCGGGCGCCCTCCTGGACCGGTTGCTCGCCACCCTGCCCGACATCGACATCTACCAGGGCTACGGGATGACCGAGAACTGCGGGCTGCTCACGTGTCTGGGGCCGGAGGAGCACCGCCGCGGCGGCGATGTGCTCCGCTCCGCGGGCCGCCCGCTGGCCGGGTCGGTGGTGTCCATCCAGGACGAGCAGGGCCATATCCTCCCGGCCGGTCAGACCGGCGAGGTGTGCGCCAAGGCGGGCAACTACATGAGCCGCTACTGGAACCGTCCGGAGGAGACGGAGGCCGCCTTCCGAGGGGGCTGGTACCGCACCGGCGACGCCGGCTACATGGACGAAGCCGGCTACGTCTACCTCGTCGACCGCGTGAAGGACATGATCGTCACGGGCGGCGAGAACGTGTACTCGGCCGAGGTGGAGAACGCCATTTCGTCGCACCCCGCGGTCGCCCAGGTGGCCGTCATCGGCATCCCGTCCGAGCAGTGGGGGGAAGCGGTGCACGCCATCGTGGTGCCCCGCCCCGACGCCGACGTGACCGAAGCGGAGATCCAGGAGTGGGCGCGGGAGCGCATCGCCGGGTTCAAGGTCCCGAAGTCCGTGGAATTCCGGTCGGAGCCGCTGCCCCTCTCAGGCGCCATGAAGGTGCTCAAGCGGGAGCTGCGTGCCCCCTTCTGGGAGGGCAAGGACCGCGCCGTCCAGTAGCGGTCAGAGCCCGGCGGCCTGGGCCAGCTCGGCGAACTCGTCGATCAGGTAGTCGGCCAGGTCGTCGAGGTCCGGGACCAGCTCCCGGCAGGCGACCAGCGCGAAGTCCATCGTGTCGCAGTAGCTCTGCACGGTGATGTTGAGGCCCACGCCGTCGGTGATGGTGGACACCGGGTAGTAGTGCAGCATCTCGGCCCGGTCCAGGTACAGCTTGCGCCGCGGACCGGGGACGTTGCTCACGACGAGGTTGACCGGGCTGTTGAGCCGGTCGGCGACCTTCAGCCGGCTGGCCACCCGGGCGGCCCGGATGGCCAGCGCGGGCGGGGCGAACTCGGCGTAGTCGACCAGGACGGTCGCCGGCAGCAGGGTGAAGCGGTCCTTGGCCGAGTCCATCACCTGGTGCATCCGATGCAGCCGCTCCAACGGCTCCTCGGCGGTGGTCGGCAGCACCGGGAAGATCCCCGACACCCGGTTGGTCCACGGGTCGGCCTCCGTACCGGTCCGGATGGACACGGGCACCATCGCCACGAGCGGCCGTTCGGGGAGGGCGTCGTGCTTGAGCAGGTAGCGG
>DATGAX010000447.1:0-6925 GCA_035312965.1 Acidimicrobiales bacterium | reverse complement strand
GGCCCCGAAGGACCCGAGGGAGCAGACGGCGCGGACGGACTCGAAGGAGTGGAAGGCGAGGAGGGTACGGAAGGGCCGCTGGGACTCGAGGGGCCGGAGGGAGAGGACGGCGACGACGGGGCGCTGGGAGTTGACGGGCTCGACGGCTCCGAGGGCACTGAGGGTGCGGAGGGTGTGGAGGGTGCGGAAGGCGTGGACGGGCCGCTCGGCGCAGAAGGAACCGGGGACGGGCCGGACGGCACCGGCGAGGGACCCGACGGAGTCGACGGAGAAGACGGAGAAGACGGAGTCGACGGAGCAGACGGAGTCGACGGAGCAGACGGAGCAGACGGAGCAGACGGAGCAGACGGACCGGACGGACCGGACGGGGCAGAAGGAGCGGACGGGGCGGACGGAGCAGAAGGAGTCGACGGAGCGGACGGGGCAGACGGGGTACTCGGCTCGGAGGGAACTGAAGGAACGGGCGGGGTGGACGGGGCGTCGGATGGCGCTGAGGGTGCGTCGCTCGGACCGAAGAATGACACGCCGACCTCCGTGGTGGACCGCGACGAACGGACAGGATTGGCCCCGCCCCAACGATGTCACGGCCCGCCGCGCCGGATCGGCCAGGTTTGTACTTTCGGCGGGGAAGCCATCGCTAATGTCAGCCGGGATGGCAGGAGCGGTCGCCAGCGTGGTCGTGGTCACCCACAACGAGGGCGCCATGCTGAAAGCGACCGTCGACAGCTTCCTGCAGGACACGGGCGAGCCACTCGACCTGGTCGTGGTGGACGACGCCTCCACCGACGGCAGCACCGCCTTCCTGAACGACGCCGACTACTCCGCCATCCGGTTGTGCCGGCTCGAGGAATCAGTAGGCATCTCGGCGGCGCGCAACACCGGGGGCCGCATGGCCGCCACCGACCACGTCGTCTTCTCCGATGCCCACGTCCGGGTCCATCCCGGGTGGTTGGAGCCCATCCTCGAATCGCTGGCCGACCCCGCGGTGGGCGAGGTCGGTCCGTGCGTCGGCAGCCTCGGGGGCAACGCCGTCCCCGGATACGGCTTCACCTGGAAGGAACCGTCTCTCAAGATGGCGTGGCTGCCGAACCCGGAGGGCACGGCAGACGTGCCGTTCTTGTGCGGATGCTTCGTGGCCATGCGGAAGGCGGTCTTCGACGAGACGGGAGGCTTCGACGAGGGCATGTACCGGTGGGGCTTCGAGGACTCGGAGATCTCGTTGCGGTTGTGGCTGCGGGGCTACCGGGTGCAGGTTGCTCCGCACGCCCGGATCGACCACCGGTTCCGGCCGCATTTCCCGTACCAGGTCGATTGGTCCGGAGTGATCTACAACGGGCTCCGCCTCGGGGTCGTCCACCTCCACCCCCAGGGGCTCGAGGTGCTGATCCGGCACTACGCCGACCGGCCCGCCTTCTCGCGGGCGTGGGCCCGGCTGATCGACAGCGACACCTTCGACCGGCGGGCCTCCGAGACCGGGCACCGGCGGGAGGGTGCCGAGAGCTTCCTCGACCGCATGGGGATCGATGCCCTCCGGTGAGCCCCCCGTCGACGGCGTCGTCGTCGTCGGCATGCACCGGAGCGGGACCTCGGTCGCCACCAGGCTGATCAACCTGCTGGGACTTCACCTCTGCCCCGGCGACGACCTGGTTCCCCTTTCGGCGGCCAACCCGACCGGCCACTGGGAGAGCCAGACGCTCGTCGATCTCAACGACCGGCTGCTGGCGTCGATCGGACGTTCCTGGTGGTGCCCGCCCCGCTCCGATCAGCCGGCGGCCGATGGGGATCCGGATCACGCCCGGGCTTTGTTCGCCCGGGCTCACGCCGAACGGCCGTGGGTCTGGAAGGACCCGAGGTTGGCCGCCACTCTTCCCTTCTGGACGGCGACCCTGCAACAACGCGTCGTCGCCGTCGTCCCCCTGCGCCACCCGCTCGACGTGGCCCGCTCTCTGTACGAGCGCAACGCCTTTCCCGTCGCGCTGGGCGTGGCCCTCTGGGAGCGCTACATGCGGCTCGCCCTCCGAAGCCTGCGCGGAATGGCGGTCCACGTCGATCACTACGACGCTCTGGTCGACGATCCGGTCGCCTGGCTGGCCCGGGTCGGAGCCTTTCTCCAAGCGCACGGGATCGTGTCGGCACCAGATGCCGGCGTCGAATTCGTGCAACCCGCTCTCCGCCACCATCGGTCCGTCACCGAACTGGAGGGGACGTTCCCGGCCACCGCGGCGGTGTACCGGGCGGTCGTGAGCCTGACCGGCGTTCACGACCCATTCGAACCACCTCCGCTGCCGCCCGAGTCACCGTGGGTGGAGGCCGAGATCACAGCGTACGCGTCGACCCGGACGGCGCCGCTCCCCCGCCCGCTGGAACCGCAGGTGAGCGTCGTGGCCGACCCGGGCTGGGCCCAGCCGTTACCGCCGTTCTGCCAGCGCGTGGACCGGGATCGAATGGGAGAAGCCTCCGGTGCCACGCTGGTCTTCGCCCGGCCGAGAACCCGCATCCCCGGAGAATGGTGGGCAGCCATGCGGGGCGCGCTGGCCGGCGGCTTCGATGCCGTCGGGCCGGGGGTCCGGCTGGCCGGCGGCGCCGCCGGATACGGCCTGGTGTGGCGCGACCACTGGCTCAACCAGACCTGGCTGCCCCGCCCGCCCGGCGCCGGGCCGCAGGCCGCGCTGTTCCTGCCCGAGGCGTGCTTCGCGGTCACCCGCCGGGCCTTCGACGCAGTCGGCGGCTTCGATCCGGGGCTGGGCGCGGGCGGCACCGACGTGACGGAGTTGTGCCTGCGCCTGTGGCGGGCCGGCTACCGCTGCGCCGTCACCCCGGACGTGGTCGTCGACGACGATGGGCCACGGGAGCTACCCGCCGACGACGACGGCTGGGCCGCCTACCTGGAGGCCGTGCTGCGCATGGCGAGCATCCACCTGGACGTCGATGACCTGTCCTGTGTAGTTGAGGGCGTGCGCCGGCGCCCGCCCGTCCCGGGTGCCGCGGTGCGGTTGCTCCAGGGCGACGTGGCCGAGCGGAGGCGGAGATATTTGTCAGAGGAATGGGCCCCGACCGCGGCGGTGCTCGAACGCTTCGGCGTGAGCATCGATCCGATGAGGGAGGAGCGCCGGTTGCTGGCCGGCGGGGGCGAGCCGAGGATGGTGTTCGTCGGCGGACCGCACTTCAGCGGGGCCGACATCGTGGCCCGGCTCCTCGCCAGCGACCCGCTGGCGAGCGGCTTCTCCCATTCGGCCGCCATGTACAACGAGGGCCAGCACCTCCAGGACGTCTACCCGCCGGCCAACCGCTTCGGCGGTCCGGGTCGCTTCGCCCTCGACCCGGGGGCGCACCTGACGGAGACGTCGGAGCTCGTGTCCGCCGAGGCGGCCCGGCGGCTGTTCGGGCAGTGGTCGTCGCGGTGGGACCTGAGCCGGCCGGTCCTCATCGAGCAGTCGCCGCCCAACATCGTCCGCACCCGCTTCCTGCAGGCCATGTTCGCCGGCGCCTCCTTCGTGATGGTCAAGCGCCACCCGCTCGCCACGGCGCTGGAGACGACCACCGATCCCGACGCCGTCCTCACCGCGCTGGACAACTGGTTCGCGGCGTGGCGCACGTTCGAGGCCGACCGTGGCGCGCTTGCTCGTTGCCTGGTCGTGGTCGTGGAGGACGTCGATGCCGCACCGGAGCGGGTCGTGGAAGGTCTGCAGGAGTTCACCGGCCTGCGCCATCTCGAGGCGTCCGGTGTGGCGGATCCGGCACGGCCGGCCCGGACGTTGGCCCGGTGGGACGAGTGGTGTGGCGCGACCCCGGCGTCGTACCTGGACCATCTGGTCAGGCGTTTCGGAGCCGAGACGGCGGCGCACGGGTACGACCTGCTGCGCCCGGCGGACGGGCCGGTTCAGCCGGCGGCGTCGATGGCGAGGGTGGCGGTGCCGGCGATGAGCTGAGCCAGCTCGTTCTGGCGCCACTCGCAGCGGGCCCGCAGGTTCTCGATGACGGCCAGGTGCGCCTGGGCGTCCGCCACCGCCTGGGCCCGGTCCTCGGGCGTAGCTTGCAGCATGGCCTGGCACCGCTTGCGGGCCTCGACCGCCTCGGCTTGCTCCTCCTTGATCCGCTTGCGGGTCTCCGATTCGAGCCGGCGCTGGACCTCGAGGATGGCGTCGCCCAGCTCCAGCGGCAGCTTCTGCTGCGCCGCTTGGAGTGCTTCTTGGACAAAGGGCCTCACCTCTTGCAGCTTGGCCTGCTTGCGGTGGCCGCGGGCCTCGGCCACGGCGAGCAGGGCCCCGAAGCCGATGCCGAGCCCGAAGAACGACGCCGACGAGATGCCGAGGAAGGCGAGGAAGGCCAGGTGGCCGATCCCGCTGAACGACATGCCCTGGGCGATGGCCGAGTAGCCGAGGCGGACGTTGCGGACCTTCTGCCCCTCCTGGAACCGGTCGGCCGAGCCGAGGAGCTCGGCTTCGACGGTGTTGATGTCGCCGGCGGAGGGGAGGTCGGCGGGGGTGAGGCGCATGGCCGGGGCGACCAGGCCGATGATGTCGGCCTCGATCGCTTCCACTCCGACCCGGAGGCCGTTGGACACCTCCACCCCGATGGCGTTGATCTCCCGGATCAGCGAGTCCCTCAGGGCGTCCGGCTTGGACAGGAAGGGCTCGAGGTCCTTGTCGCCGTAGCGCTGGCCCATCTTCTTGGCCAGGTCGCTGATCTCGGCCTGCAGCCGGCCCCGGAGGCGCATGAAGCTGTCGTTGACCCGTTGCGGCCAGATCGCGGCCGCCGACTCGAGGGCGGCCAGGCGGGCCTCCTCCGCCTTGAGGGACTCCATCAGCTCCGGGCCGGCCTGGGTGACGGCGTGGTCGCGCCCTTCGAGCAGCTCGATGCCTTCGCCGCAGAGCTGGAGGACCATGGAGCGGCGGACGAAGTGGACCTTCTCGGCCACCCGGTTGGCGAGGAAGGTGCGCAGGCCGGGCAGGCCCGACTCGTCCTGGAGCTGCTGGATGGCGGCAGGCGGCCTGCCGGCCAGGCGCCACGCCGCCGCCGTCTCCTCCAGGAGGCTGCTGACGCCTATGAACGGGGCGTCGGCGAACTTCGGCGCGTGCTCGCGGAGGAGCTTCTGGTCCTCGTCCATGATCTTGCGCCAGCCCGGTTTCACGTCGATCTTGGAGAAGACGAATATGACAGTCCGGATGCGCTCGGTCGCCTTCTCCAGGAAATCCAGCTCGGGCTGGATGAGGGGCCGGTCGGCGTCGGCCAGGAACACGAGGGCGTCGGCCCCGGCCAGCGCGGCCAGGGTGACGCGGCCGTGGGCGGCGTCGATCCCGCCCACGCCGGGGGTGTCCACCAGGGCCAGGCCGGTGGCGAGCAGCGGCGACTCGACGGTGACCTCGATTGCTTTGACGCCCTTGGCGTTGTCCGGGTTGTGCGCGACGGTCGCCCACGAGCCGACGTCCGGAACGTCGAAATGCCGGCCATCCTCCTGGCCCGGTCCGGGGGCGTCGAAGTGGACGGTCATGCCGGGTGGGCCGTGGCGGACCACGATGTGCACATTGGTGGCGACGTCATGGGCTACCGGCACGAGGTTCGGGTAGCCGACCAGTGCGTTGATGAGCGAGCTCTTCCCCGTGTTGGTCTCTCCCACGATCACCACCGCCGCCTCCTCCGCCGCCTCTCGGCCGACCTCCTCGTCGATCCGCTGTTTGAGGTCGCCGAGGCCGGCCCGGGTCAGGTGGGCGTTGAGCTCCCGGATCAGCTCGTAGGGCCAGGCCGGGGGATTGATCACGGTCATACCGCAGCCTCCTGGGTCGTCGCGGCGGCCTGCCACATGAGGTCGTAGGAGCGTCGGACGACGCGCGCCACCCGTCTCAGGGCCGCGCCGCCCTGGCCGCTGTTGGCCGCGTCGGCCCAGCGGCGGGAGCCGTCGGCGGCGGCCTGCTGGCACTCCGACACGGACGCCGCAGACGTGAGCCCCAGGCGGCCCCGCAGCGTGATGTTCGTCACCAGCCGGCGCAGCTCGTCCATGAACGGCTCGGGGAGGGGCAGATCCTCGGTGGTCGCCAGCTGGAGGGCCCTGAGCTCCTGCACGGCGTGCATGCCGGGGTCGGAGGCGACCTCCTCGAGGCGGCCGGGCAGCTCCCGGTGGCCCCAACGCTCGGACAACCGTTCCAACGTGGCCAACCCCCACTCCGCCTTGAGGGCGTCGGCCGGGTTGGCGAACAGCTCGGTGATAGAGGTCCGCAGGCGGGCCAGACCGGAATTGGTGCGCAGATCGGCCAGGGCCTCGGCCACGTCGGCTCCCCCGGCCAGCGATGAAACGACCCGCCGGACGCCGGTGATGTCCAACCGGGCCAGCAACTCGGCCCGGACGGGTACGGGCAAGGGGGCCGGAGAGGTGGTGAACCGGTCCACCGAGATGAGGAGAAGCTCTCGTTCCATCTCGTCCATGGCGGCCAGGTCGGTCAGGGCCCGGATGTGGTTGGCCGAGAGCGCACCGGTCTCTGTTGTCTCCGCCTGCAACCCGATCATGGGCACCACCGTGGCCAACGAGGTACGCAGGACCCGAGCCAGCTTGGCGGCCCGCTCCTGACCGATGGCGACGGCGTCCACGGCGCCGCCCCCGATGAGATCGACCTTGTTGAGGACGCCGATGGCGTTGACGGTGGACGCCCGCGTGCCGGCCATCAGGTTCCGGAAGGCATCGAGGACGGCGACGTCGTCCTGGTGCAGCTCGCCCGACATGACGAAGAGCAGCGCGTCAGCTTCGGAGACGGCTGACCGGGACTCGGCGTCCAGGGCCAGGAATTCCTCCGTAGGGCGCGACGCCCCGGTCAGCGACGCCAGGCCCGGGGTGTCGATGACGGTGATGCGGTCGAGCGCGACGGACGACAGCCAGACGTCGAGGCGGGCCACCTGAGCGGGGTCCTCACCGATCACAGGCGGCAGGGAACCA
>DATGAX010000446.1:0-6030 GCA_035312965.1 Acidimicrobiales bacterium | reverse complement strand
GGGTCGACGGGCGGGGTGCGGTTGGTGCAGCCGGTGGTGGGGATGGCGGCGACGCCGACGGGTCGGGGTTACTGGTTGGTGGCGTCGGATGGGGGGGTGTTCAGTTTCGGGGACGCCCGGTTCTTCGGGTCGACGGGCGGGGTGCGGTTGGTGCAGCCGGTGGTGGGGATGGCGGCGACGCCGACGGGTCGGGGTTACTGGTTGGTGGCGTCGGATGGGGGGGTGTTCAGTTTCGGGGACGCCCGCTTCCACGGGTCGACGGGCGGCGTCCGCCTGGCCCGGCCCGTGGTGGGAATGGCCCCCACCCGGGACGGCAACGGCTACTGGTTGGCCGCGTCCGACGGAGGCGTGTTCAACTTCGGCGACGCGCCCTACTTCGGGTCCGGCGCATAGCTCCGCCGTCCATGGCGACCCGCCCGCCGATCACCGCCACCCCTTCCGCGGCCAGGCGCCGGCCGTGCTCGCGCTCCTTCCCCGGCGGCAGCCGCCCGTCCGAGTAGACCACCCGCCACCACGGGAGCCGCTCGTCGGGCCGGCAGGCGGCGAGCACCGCCCCGACGGCCCGGGCCGCACCGGGATGCCCGGCCTGGGTGGCGATATCCCCGTAGCTCACCACCTGCCCGGCCCCGACGGACCGCACTGCGTCGAGCACCCTGGTCCGGAAGTCCCCGCCGGGCACCTGCCCAGACTAGGACCGCCGCCGGGGGCGGCTTGACAGAAATAGGCATGTGGGTATATTCGGATGGTACGGGCGGTTGACGCAGCAGGCGCCCCGGGCTCGATCCCTATGGAGTTCGTGTCGTGGCGGACCAATTCGTGCTGAAGACCCAGTGGAGCAGCCGCGTCCTGGGGGTGGACCTCGCCGGCGAGCTCGACGTGGTGTGGGCGCCGCGGCTGACCGAATGCATGGAAGGCGTCCTCGCCGCACCGTTGGCCATCGACGAGGCCGTGGTCGATCTGTCGGCGCTGGAGTTCGTCGACCTGATCGGGCTCCGGTCGCTGGCCGCCGCCTGCTTCCGGCTCCGGGACGTTTCGGGCGCGCTCGAGGTGAGAGGCGCCGGCAAGCAGGTCCTGCGGGTCATCCACCTGAGCCGGATCCATGTCCCGGGCCTCGTGGTGGATGGCGATCGCCGCCGAGAGGTGCGCAGCTGCCAGGCCCGGGCGGAACGGATCCTCGGACCTCTGCCACGACCGGTTCCCAAGACGTCGCGCCGTTGATTCGGGCCGGTATCAGCGGTACCGTTCCCGGTGTGGCGGTAGCAGACCGCGACCGACGACATCTGTCCGAGCGGCTCGAGGCCGTGCTCGGCGACCTCGAGCTCAACATGACCCGGCTGGCCCAGATCCAGGACAAGATCGTCGCCGACCGGGCTCGCTGGGACCGCGGGCGTTCCCTGCGCCAATGCGGGCACGATGCGGCCTACGCCCGGCTCCTGGCCCGGTTCGAGACCCAACCCGCCATCGAGCAGGCCAAGGGCATCATCATGGCCGCCACCCCTTGTGACGCCGACCAGGCGTTCGACATCCTGAGGCGGGCGTCGCAGCGGGAGAACCTCCCGGTTCGGGAGATCGCGGCGCGGATCGTCGGCAGAGCATCGGGGCCCCCCGAGCCGCGTCAGCCCGGTTCGACGCTCGCCTGATCTGCGTCGGCCGGCCGCCCCGACCGGTCGGCGGCCGGCGCCTCGTCCACGAGGATGGCGTCCATGAGTACGAGGACACCCTTGACCTGCTCGTCGGACACGAGCCCGCTGACGTTGACGGCGCAGCGGACCAGCCGCCCCCGCCGGTTGACGGCGTCGACGGTGAGGTGCTGCGGCGCCCGTTCGCCCGCCATGCTCGCCCGGATCGCCGACCGCAGGGCGTCGACCGGGAATCCGGTGTCGAGGTTGAGGAAGTGCTGGCCCACCACCTCGTTCCTGCGCAGACCCCAGAGCTCCTCGGCCTGGCGATTCCAGGCCTGGACCCACATCTCCGGATCCAGGACGACCACCGCGGACTGCAGGCTGGCGAGAATCGATTCCAGGAACTCGTTGAGCTCCTGGACCTCGGCGCTGCGCTCGCGCAGCTCCTTGTTGATCGTCTCGAGCTCCTCGTTGGTCGAGTGGAGCTCCTCGTTCATGGTCTCGAGCTCCTCGTTGGTCGAGTGGAGCTCCTCGTTGGTCGTCTCGAGCTCCTCGTTGGTCGACTGGAGCTCCTCGTTGGTCGTCTCGAGCTCTTCCACGGCCGACTGCAGCCCTTCGTAGGCCGCCTCCAGCTCCCGCTGGGACCGTTCGAGGTCGTCCCGCAGGTGCTGGTAGCGGGACACGTCGAGGAAGGACACGGCCGCCCCCGCCTGGCCCTCGAGCGGGGCGACGACGACGTCGAGGACGACCGGGGCGTCGCCGCGGGTCTGGCACACGACGTCCTGGACGATGACGTGCTGGCGCGTGCGCAGCGCTCTGTCGACCGGGCTGCGCAGGTCGGCCGGATTGAGGTTGAGGGCGGCCTCGCCCAGGCTCCGCCCGAAATCGGATGATCCGATCGACAGCAGTCGCCGGGCTTCCCGGTTGGCCGAAAGCACGACCATGTCGTTGTCCAGCACCACGGTGGCGACGCCGATGCTCTCGAGGGTCAGATCCGCGGCGCGCCCGCCCTCCATCCGCGGATTGGTTCCCGTCGTGCGTTGGGGGAGCGTCCCGTGGCCCGGCTGATCGGGATTGGCACCGTCCTTGCGGAAGATCCGGTGGCTCAGGTTGACGACGTGGAACAGGTTGGTCCGGCCGACGAGGGCCTCCGACTTGCCGAGGAACAGCCAGCCGCCCGGATTGAGGGCGAAGTGCAGCGTGGCCAGAACGTTCAGCTGTACTTCCGCCGTGAAGTACATGAGGGTGTTGCGGCAGGCGATCAGGTCGATCCGGGAGATGGGCGGGTCCTGCACGAGGTCGTGGCGGCCGAAGATCAAGGAGCGCCGCAGGTCCGAACGGAACACCCCGGTGCCCCCTTCGAACTCGAAGTACTGGCGGGCCCGCTCCTCCCCGAATCCGTCGAGCAGATCCTTCTCGGGGTACCGGCCATGGCGGGCCGCCACCAGTGCATCAGTGTCGGCGTCGGTGGCGTAGATCTTGACGGACCGCCGGAAGCGCTCGTCACCGACCGCGTCGGCGAGCGCCACGGCCAGGGAATAGGCCTCCTCGCCCGAAGCACACCCGGCCGACCACACCCGGATGGGGTCGTCCGGCGCCTTGCCCTGCACCAACCCCGGGATCACCAGTTCGGCCAGCGCCTCCCATGCATCCGGGTCGCGCCTGATGGCCGTCACGTTGATCATCATGGTGTTGAACAGGTCGGCGAATTCTCCCGGGTTGGCTTCCAGCACCTCCGTGTAGCGCTCGTAGGTGTCCGCCCCGACCTGGCCCATCCGCTTCGAGACGCGCCGGGCCAGGCTGGCCCGCTTGTACCCGCGGAAGTCGAAGTTCCGCCGCTCGTGGATGTAGGCGAGGAGGGCGTCCAACTCGCCGTTGCTCGGCGGCTCAGTCATCGGGAGCATCCTCTGCCAACGCCGCCGGGAAGGCGATGATGATGTCGTCGATCGTGGCCCTGAGGAGGGCGATCTGGTCCTCGGCGGCGACGATCTGCTGCTCGCACGCCTCGACCCGCTGGGCCCGGCCGGCGGCGCCCAGTCGTTTCGAGATCCTCCGGCAGAGGTCGGCCTTCTCTTCGAGTGCCACGACGGCCGCCCACAAGGCCGCTTCGAGGGCATCCTGCTTGCCCCGCAGGAGAGCGTCCTCGGAGAAGCCGTGGCCGACGCGGCACCGGTACCGGTCCGTACCGTGCTCGTCGGTGCTCCACAGAGTGCCCCCGCACTCGGGGCAGGTGAAAGGGGAGAGCGTCGGGGCGCCCGAGGGGTGGCCTACCCCCTCGCGTCTCCCGGGGTCCGCCTCCAGACCGGTCCGCCACCGGGCCAAGCGGGCGCCCATCTCTTCCGTGGAGCACACCGCGCCCGAATGGACCGCTTCCAGAGCCGCCGCCGGCATGCCGGGGAAGGCGGCTTCGGAAGGCTCCTGCACCATCACGAAGCCGCCTGCGGCTTCGATGGCCCTCAACCCGGCGGCGCCGTCGTCCATGGTCCCCGACAGGACTATTCCTGCCGCCCTGGTCCCGTAGCTGTCGGCGACCGAGCGGAACATGACGTCGGCGGACGGCCGGTGCAGGTTCTCCCGGGGGCCCTGGCACACCCTGACCTGACCGTCCTCCGCGGTCAGATGACGGTCCGGCGGGGCGACGAGGATGACGCCCGCCGCCAGGGGCTCCATGTCGACGGCGTGGCGGGCCGGCAGGGGACCGGCCCGGCTGAGAATCCCCGGCAGGACGCTCGGTCCGGTCGGCGGGATGTGCAGCACCACGAGGAACGCGGCGTCGATCCCTGCCGGCAGCCCGGCCGCGAGGTGCTGCAGGGCGTCGACGCCGCCCGCTGACGCGGCCACCGCCACCACCGCCGACGGCTGCTTCCCCTGGACGTCGGGCACCTCCTTGACCTTACCCCCGGTCTGCGGATCGACCGGCCCGCCGGCCATCTCCTTCGTCGCCGGCAATTTCCGGCCGCGTGGACCCCCGCTGCCTCTCGCCCGGATGGCGGAACAGGCAGACGCGAATGGTCTATCCGTCAAGGGGACCTCGAGATCCATCGTTCTCGTGCGCTGAGACCGGCTCTCGCCCATTCCGGGCCGCGGTTGGACCTGTCCGGATTGTCCGTGTTCTGCGTCTATCGCGACGAAAGAGGCCGGGACACTTGCCTGTCGGTGGCGGAGCGTCGACGCAGAGTGCATGTTTCATCGACGGGCGGCCATCGGTCTGCTGATCGCGGCAACTGCCGTTCCCCTCTCTCGGGCGCCGTCACCGGCCGGCGCCCTGCCGGCTGTCAACGCGGCCGCCACGACCGTCCCGGCGGTCGGCGGCGCGCCGTCCAAGAAGGGCGGCGGTTGGGAGGCGTTCGCCGACGGCAGGGTGGTCCCCTTCGGCGGGGCGCCGACGCTCGGCGACCTGGCCGGCGCCGCACTGGCTCGTCCCATCGTCGGGATCGCCGCCACCCCGTCGGGCGGCGGGTATTGGCTGGTCGCCTCCGACGGCGGAGTGTTCACCTTCGGCGACGCCCGGTTCCACGGCTCGACCGGCGGTGTGCGCCTCGACAAGCCAGTCGTCGGCGTGGCCTCGACCCCCACCGGCAACGGCTACTGGCTCGTCGCCTCCGACGGCGGGGTGTTCACCTTCGGCGACGCCCGGTTCCACGGCTCGACCGGCGGCGTGCGCCTGGCTCGCCCGGTCGTTGGTATGGCGGCCTCAGGCACCGGGAACGGCTATTGGCTGGTCGCCTCCGACGGCGGACTGTTCAGCTTCGGGGACAGCCGCTTCGCCGGATCTCTGTCTGCTTCCGGATCGCACATCAGCGGCATGGCCGCCGCTCCTGGAGGCGTCGGCTACTACCTCGTCACCGCGGCCGGTAGCGTCGTGCCCTTCGGCATCCCGTCGCCCTCCGTGGCCTCTTCCACCTCCACTCCGATGTCCCCGTCCGCTCTGCTGACCGCTGCCCTCGCCGGGCAGAAGAAGCTGTTCGGCCTGTCGCCCAACGGCAACTCCAAGGGCATCCCCACGGTCCCGACCATCGCCTCCGAGGTGAGCCACCCGGTCCAGATCATCAACGTCTTCATGGGCTGGAACCAGCCGCTGCCGGTGACTTCCCTGCAGGCGATCGCCGCCCAGGGAGCCATCCCAGAGCTGACGTGGGAGCAGTGGCCGGCGGGCGGAGGTCCGAACCAGCCGGCGTACGCCGACTCGGTGATCACCTCTGGTCAGTACGACACCTACATCAGGAGCGTCGCCACCGCCGCCAAGGCATGGAACGGCCCGATCCTCCTCCGCTACGGACACGAGATGAACGGCAACTGGTACCCGTGGGCGGCGTCGGTCAACGGCAACACCCCCGCCGCCTTCGTGGCCGCCTGGCAACATGTCCACCACATCTTCACGACCGCCGGCGTCACCGATGTCAAGTGG
>DATGAX010000445.1:0-3313 GCA_035312965.1 Acidimicrobiales bacterium | reverse complement strand
GACGCCAGGACCAGCACGACCAGCACGCCGTAGCTCTGGGCCCAGAACATCCCGATGGCCGTGGCCATGCCCACCAGATCGGCCGCGATCATGACCCGTTTGGGGCCGAAGCGGTCGATGGGCCAGCCGCTGACCAGGCTGAACAGCGCGTTGGGCGCCGACCACATCAGGCTGACCAGCGCGATCTGGTCAGGACCGGAGTGGAACCGGTAGGCGGCGTAACCCCAGAAGGCGATGATCGACGCCCAGCTGCCGATCTCGTTCAATGCGGCACCCGCGAACAGGAGGGCCAGACGGCGCTGGCGGAGCAGGTGCATGCTCCGACGGTACCGATCAGGGGCTTGTCGCGAGGTCCTTTTTCCGGCTAGAAGGTCGCCGCCGCCACCTGCTGATGGGCCGAGTCGACCAGCACCACGCCGGACAGGCGGTTGAGCGGAAGCGGCTCGGCGCCCAGCCAGGCCGCCCGGCCCGACCGGGGCACCTGCAGGTGGGCGACGGCTCGGGCCTGGCCGGAGGCATCCACCGCCATGATCTGCAGCGACCCCGCGGCCATCCCCTCCACCTGGACGTCGAGCGCCGGGGTCGGACCGGCGAACACGCGGACCGTGCCCACCGTGCTGCCCCCCGCCCTCAGGTAGACGGTCGCCAGCGGCTGCTCGGGGTGGCTGGCCAGCTGCTCCAGCTCGGGGCCCAGCGTGGTGCCGACGATCAGCAGCGCCACGGTGGCCATGCTCACCACCATCCGCAGCCGGCGCCGGGCCGGGCGGACCTGGGAGAGCAGCGACCCGGTGTCGTCATCGGCCCACTCGGTCTCCTCCCACGGCGTCCCGAGGTCGAGCAGCCGCGACGCCGAGTCCTGCATGCCGGTCACCGTCTCGCGGCACCCGGGGCAGCGGATCAGGTGGGCCGCCACCCGCGCCCGCGTGGTCGGCTCGAGTATGTCCAGCGCGAACCCGGGGGCGGAGTCCGCCACCTGGCGGCAGGTGAGCTCGCTCACAATGCTTTCGATGATACGGCCACAGAAGGCCGGCACGCCGTGCGCCCCGGGTCGAGCAGCGACAGTTCGAGCGTGATGGATCCGGGCCCGTCGGCGTGCACCGACAGCCAGTCCCCGGCCCGGCTCACGCAGCCGTTGCCCCCCGACACGTACCAGTCCGGCGACCACCGCACCCGGACGGTGGAGGCCCCGGCGGCGGCCGCATCCAGCACCAGCCGGCCGTCACCGGTGCTGACCAGGCGGGCCGGCCCGGAGACGATGCCGGGGCTGTCGGCCACCGCGTAGAGGCGCCAGCCGGTGTCCTGCCAGATGAGGTTCAGGCCGGGGACGGCGCCGGCCGCCACCAGGCCGGCCTCCCTCCTCCCGGCCAGGTCGAGGGGGGCGGAGGGGAGGGCGACGAACCGGACGCCGTTGTCGACGAGCCAGGAGCGGTAGGTGAAGGGGTCGAGGGGTCCGGGGGCGTAGAAGAGCGGGTTGTCGGCCTCGTCGAGCTGCCGCTCCCACCCCCTCGCCAGAGGCAGTACCGGTGTGACGTAGGCCGCCTCCCAGTGCCATTCCGTCGGCACCACCTCGACCCGCCCAGCCGGCCCTCGGTCGGCCGCCCGGCCGAGCGCGGCGTCGAGTCCGGTGTAGAAGGACCGGTGCACGGCGGACGGCGTCGCGCCCTCCGTGAACGACCCCCACGCCGGCCCCCACTGCGACAGGGCCAGCGGCACCGCCGCGAACGGCAGGAGCACCGGTATCCGGGTCCACACCAGCCCGGCCGCGAGGGGGAGGGCGAAGAGGTCCTCCATACGGCCGACGTTGCCTCCCAGCGGGCTGGCGACCAGCACCGAGACGGTGGCCAGTCCCATCCAGAGCAGGGCTCCGATGCGGACCACCCGGTGGCGGGGGCCGGCCGCCAGGGCCAGGCCGGCCGCCACGCCCATCTCCCACAGCCAGTCCGGGACGGGATAGGGCATCGGCCCGTCGCCGGGGAAGAGCACCGCACCGGCCAGGACCGGTGCCGCGGCCAGGGCGGCCAGGGCGGCCAGGAGGGCGACGGGGGCCAGGCCGCGCCCCCGACGTTCGGTTGGTCGGGCCGGAGCGGTGGGAGGGGCGGGAGCGGTGCGAGCGGCCGCCGTCCTGGCCCGCCACCCCCGCGGGTGGATGCCGCTGAGGGCCCAGGCGAGCGCGGCCAGAGCCAGGAACGCCCCGGTCAGGGGGCTGGTGAGAGCGCACGCCGGCGCCAGCACCGCGGCGGCCGGCCACCACCCCCGGTCGGCCGCCCACAACGCCGACAGCCCCAGCGCCGCCCCGGCGAGGAAGGTGAGCTGCCCGATCGAGGCCGCCACCAGCGTGCCGGCGGCGAAGATCAGCGACGCCGGCCACCCGCCGTCGAGGTGGCGCCGGGCCAGCCGGTCGAAGGCCAGGGCGGCCAGGCCGGCCGACAGCACGGTGGCGGTGAAGATGCCCAACGTTGCGGCCAGCGGCGGGTAGAGCAGGCTGTAGTCGGGGGTCCAGTGGCCGCCGTACCAGCGGAAGTCCCACAGTTCGAAGCCCGTACGGCGGTAGGTGTCCACCCGGTACACCTGGGCCGCGGTGTCGACCCCCTGCCATCCGAGGATGTGGCCGATGGCGGCCAGGGCGGCGGCGAGGAGGGCGGCGGCCACCTACCGGCAGGAGGGTGCGCTGGACGTCTTCTGGAACAGGATGCCGTCCACCGGGGCATACGGCTTGGGCCGCAGCCCGGCCGTGTAGAGGCTGATCTGCAGCAGCGCCGGGTCGTCGGCCATGAAGCGGTCGACGGTGTGGACCTGGCTGTTGACCGCCCTCGACCACGCCGAGCCGGCCGCGCCCAGCGGGCGCACCGGGTCGACCAGCAGGACCTCGGCCCCGACCGGCAGGGCGTCGAGGGCGGGGGCCAGGCTGGTGCACGGCGAGGCCGTATCCAACCGGTGCACGATGCCGCGCCAGTCGACCACCTCGGGGTCGGCCACCGTCCCCGTCGGGGTGAGGTAGGTCAAGCCGCCGGGCAGGTAGTGGTAGGCGGTGGGCACCTGCTCGGTCTGGTCCATGATGACCACGTCGCCGGGGTGGAGCAGGGGGGCGGCGGCCGCCGCCACCGCCCCTACGTTGTCCTTGGCGAAATGGCTGTTGGGGTTCGGGAGCAGGGTGCCGACCAGGGCCCCGGCGGTGAGAAGCCCGCACACGGCCCACAGCACGGCCCGGCCCCGGGCCGTCGAGGCGAGGGCCCCCGCCGCAGCCAGCACGTACGGGGCCACGATGACCGCCAGGTAGCGGGTGGTCCAGGATGGTTCGATGAGGGCCCCGAGG
>DATGAX010000444.1:0-3604 GCA_035312965.1 Acidimicrobiales bacterium | reverse complement strand
ATCGCCACGGTGCTCCTGGGCATGGGCCACCGAGTGACGGGCAGCGACGCCGCCGACTCGCCCGCCCTGCAGCGCCTGGCCGGCCTGGGCGCGACGGTCGTGGCCGGCCACGACCCGGCCCTGGTCTCCGAGGCCGAGGTGGTGGTCCGCTCGACGGCCGTGCCGGACGACGACCCGGAGGTGGAGGCGGCCCGGGCCGCCGGCCATCGGGTCTGGCGGCGGGCCGACGTCCTGGCTGCCATCTGCCGCCTCCGGCGCACCATCGCCGTGTCGGGCACCCACGGCAAGACGACCACCTCGGCCATGCTGGCGGTCACGCTGGACGGGCTGGGCTGGCAGCCGTCGTTCATCATCGGGGGGGACATCGCCGGCATCGGCCCCGGCGCCCGGTGGGACCCGGCGGGGGAGTGGTTCGTGGTCGAGGCCGACGAGAGTGACGGCACCTTCGTCGAGCTGGGCGCCGAGGTCGCCGTGGTCACCAGCGTCGAGCCCGACCACCTCGAGTTCTACGGCGGCTTCGAGCCCCTCGTCGCCGCCTTCGAGCGGTTCGTCGCCGAGCCCGCCGGCCCGGTCGTGCTCTGCGCCGACGACCCCGGAGCGGCCGCGCTGGCCGCCGGGCGCTCCGGGCCGGTGTGGACGTACGGCCTGGCCGAGGGTGCCCGCCTGCGGGTCACCGATCCCGAGCTGGTGCGTTTCGGGGCCCGGTTCCGGGTCGGACCCGGGCCCGACGGCCGGGAGGCCCCGGTGTCACTGGCCGTGCCCGGCCTGCACAACGTGCGCAACGCGGCCGGCGTCATCGCCACCGCCACCGCTCTCGGTGCGCCCTGGCCCGATGTCCTGCGGTGCGTGGGGCGCTTCCAGGGGGTGGGCCGGCGCTTCGAGTGGCGGGGCGAAGCCGCCGGGGTGGCCTTCGTGGACGGCTATGACCACCTCCCGACCGAGGTGGCGGCGGCCGTGGCCACCGCCCGCAGCGGGGGGTGGGGGCGCGTGGTGGTGGTGTTCCAACCGCACCGTTACAGCCGCACCGAGGCCCTGTGGCCCGACTTCGCCACCGCCTTCGACGGGGCCGATCTGCTCGTCCTGACCGGCATCTACCCGGCCGGCGAGGCACCCCGCCCCGGTGTCACCGGGCGCCTCGTCTACGACGCCGTCCGAGCCGCCCGGCCCGGGCTGGACGTGCGCTATGCCGAGGACCTCACGGCCGCCGCCGTCACCGTCGCCGACGCGCTGCGGCCCGGTGACCTCTGCCTGACCCTGGGGGCGGGCGACATCACCGGGCTGGCCACCGTGCTGCAGGACCGGCTGGGCGGGAGCGACCCCCGGTGAGCGGACCGTCCGGGACGGCCCCCCCCGCCGCCGTGCGGCGCGCTCTGGCCGTGCTGGCGCCGCTGGGCGAGCGGGTGGTGCCCGGCGGTGCGGTCGGACCACTCACGACGTACCGGGTCGGTGGCCCGGCCGCCGGGCTGGTGACCGTCCGTAGTGACTCCGACCTCGAGCTGGTCGCGGCGGCGCGGGCCGAGACGGGGCTGCCGCTGCTCGTCGTCGGGCGGGGCTCCAACCTGCTCGTCGCCGACGCCGGCTTCCCCGGCCTGGCCGTACTGCTGGATGCCGACCACTACGGACGCATATCCATCGACCCGCCCCTGGTCACGGCCGGGGCCGCGGTGGCCCTCCCGGCGCTGGCCCGCCAGTCGGTGGAGGCCGGTCTGACCGGCCTGGAGTGGGCCGTGGGGGTGCCGGGCTCGGTGGGTGGGGGGGTCCGGATGAACGCCGGCGGGCACGGTTCCGACATGGCCCGCACCCTCGACCGGGCCCGCATCTTCGACCTGGCCACCGGCCGGGAGCGCAACCTGGCGGTGGCCGACCTCGACTACGGCTACCGCCACTCGTCGGTGCGGGCCGAGGACGTGGTGGTCGAAGCGGTGTTCGGCCTGGCCCCCGGGGACCCCGAGGCGGGGCGGAAGACCATCCGCGAGATCGTGCGCTGGCGGCGCGACCATCAGCCGGGCGGCCAGAACGCCGGCTCGGTATTCACCAACCCTCCCGGCGACTCGGCCGGGCGGCTCATAGAGGCGGCCGGGCTGAAGGGCCGGCGCCTGAGGACAGCCATGGTTTCCCCCAAGCACGCCAACTTCATCCAGGCCGACCCCGGCGGGTCGGCCGACGACGTGGTGGCCCTCATGGGCCTCATCCGGGCCGAGGTGGAGGAGCGCTTCGGGGTGCCGCTCCGGGCCGAGGTGAGGTTGGTCGGCTTCCCGGATCAACCCTCTAGTGGAGCTTTAGGGTCGGGGCACGAGGGTGAGGGGTCGTGACCGACCTGCTGCCACCGCCGGAGGCGCCCGAACGACCCCGCATCGACCCCCGGTTCGCCCGCCGCTGGATCGAGGCCCGGCGGGAGGAGGGCCGCCAGCGGCTGCACCTGCTCATCGCGGCGGGGACCCTCGTGGGCTGCGCCGCCGTCGCTGCCGGCTCCCTGTTCACGCCTCTCCTCCATGTCCGTCACCTGCGCATCAGCGTCAACGGACCGGTGCCGGCCGGCGCCGTGGGGCAGCTGTCGGGAGTGTCCACCCGCGCCCTGATGATCGAGGTCGACCCGGCCCGGGCCGCGGCCCGGCTGGACGGGGACCCCTGGCTGGGCGGGGCCAAGGTGGTGCGCCGGTGGCCGGGCACGGTCACCATCTCCGTCTCCGTTCGCGCCCCCATCGCCCTGGTGGCCCGCCCGTCCGGCGGCACCTGGGCCGAAGTGGACGAGACCGGGCGTGTCCTGGCCGACGTGGCGTCGCCGCCGGGAGGCGTCCCCTTCCTGACCGGTGTCGCGTCCGTCCCGCCCCCGGGCGGCTGGCTGGCCGGGTCGGCCGGCGGGGGGGTGCCTCCTGGCGCGCCGGCCGGGGCCCTGGTCGACATGGATGCGACCGGCGTGGGCGCCGACGTCCCGTCCGGGCCGGCCGCCGCCCTGGCCGTGCTGGCCGACCTGCCGCCGGCTCTGCGGGCCGACGTCGACTCCGTCTCGGCCCGGCCCGGCGCCGGTCCGTCGCTGCTGTTCTCCCCACCCCGCTTCGCATCCGGGGCGGTGACGGTGGTCTTCGGCGACGGATCCGGGCTGCAGGCCAAGGTCACCGCGTTCCTGACCCTGATCGACCAGGCCGACCTGAGCGGTGTGAGCACACTGGATCTGAGCGTGCCCAGCCGGCCCGCCGCATCCGGGGGGCCTTGACGGCGCGTCGCCCCGCCGGGTAGTCTCAACCCACGCCGTAGGTTGACATAACTCTCTACCTTACGTCAAGGGTTTTGGCCCGACGACCTGAGGTGGGGCCGGAGTCGGCCGGTGGATTCCTCTCATCGCACGTCCGACGCGCTCCGGGTATCCGCGGTTTCCCGTACAGGGCGTGGCACGCTCTGTTCTGGCTGCTTTACGACATTCACAGATGCCCGGGCCGCAACGCTCGGGGATCGTCAGGGCCCTGGAGGGTTTCGATGGCTGGTGCCGCCCAGAACTACATCGCCGTCATCAAGGTGGTCGGCATCGGCGGTGGCGGGGTCAACGCGGTCAACCGCATGATCGACGCCGGCCTCAAAGGGGTCGAGTTCATCGCCGTCAACACCG
>DATGAX010000443.1:0-2097 GCA_035312965.1 Acidimicrobiales bacterium | reverse complement strand
ATCCGTGCGCCGGCGTGCCCAGAACGGACTGGTGCCCGGCCGGTTCGTCGGGGGATGGCTCGGCGCCCACCGGTCCGGCCGCCGGTGCCGCGGGCTGGTGGGGCTACGTCCGGTCCGGGCGGCTGTGACGCCCATGGCTGGAGGAGTGCTGGACGGGCAGGTCGCGCTCATCACCGGAGCGGCGCGCGGCCAGGGGCGTTCCCACGCTCTCGCCCTCGCCGCTCTGGGAGCCCACATCGTGGCCTGTGACGTGCCGGGGCCCATGCACAGCGTGGGCTACCCGCTGGCCACCGCCGAGGACCTCGACGCCACCGCCCGACTGGTCGCCGGCACGGGCCGGGAGTGCCTGGCGGTGGCGACGGACGTGCGCGACCCGCTCGCCGTGGATCGAGCAGTGTCCCGGGCCGTCGAACGCTTCGGTCGGCTCGACATCGCCATCGCCAACGCCGGCATCGTCTCCACCGGTCCCCTGGTCGACGTCTCCGACCTTGCCTGGCAGGAGCTGCTCGCCACCAACCTGTCAGGGGTCTTCCACACCCTGCGGGCGGTCGTGCCGCCCATGCAGTCGCGGCGCCACGGGCGGATCGTCGTCACCGCGTCGATGGGCGGCCGGATGGGGATCAAAGGCCAGTCCGCCTACAACGCCACGAAGTTCGGCGTGATCGGGCTGGCCAAGTCACTGGCCCTGGAGGTGGCCGGCGACGGGATCACGGTCAACGTCGTCTGCCCGTCCACGGTCCTCACCCCGATGGTGCAGCCCGACCCGGCCGTGCCCCTGCCCGACGAGGTGGTGCAACGGCTGCAGCGGCCCAACCCCATCCCGCGGCCGTGGTTGCAGCCCGAAGACGTCACGAAGGCCGTGGTCTACCTCGTCACCGATCCCGGCGTCATCAGCGGCAGCGTGCTCGAAGTCGGGCTGGGCGCCAGCGCCCGCCTCCCCTGACCGCCTGCCGCATCGGCCCGTCCCTACCCCAGGGCGACCGGCAGGTGGCTCATGCCCCGCAGGTTGATCCGGCCGTTCCACTCGGGCTCACCACCCAGTTCGAGATGGGGGTAGCGCCGCGCCATCCGGCCGATCGCCACCTCGCCCTCAAGACGGGCCAGGTGGGACCCCAGGCAGTAGTGGTGCCCTCCGCCGAAGGAGACGTGCTGGGCGGCGCTCTCCCGCCCGACGTCCAGGTCGTCGGCGGTGGGGCCCCACTTGGCCGGGTCGTGATTGGAGGAGGCCAAGCCGAGCACGACGAACGACCCCGCCTCGATCTCCTTGCCGCCCACGACCACCGGCGCCAGCGTGATGCGGCGGCTGTTCTGCACCGGGCTGTCGAAGCGCAGCAGTTCCTCGACCGCGTTGGCGTCCAGCCCCGGGTCGTCGCGCAGGCGTTCGAACTGGTCGCGGTGGCGCAGCAGGGCCAGCGTGCCGTTGCCGATCAGGTTGACCGTCGTCTCGTGGCCGGCCAGGTACAGGAGGGCGACCTGCTCGGCCAGCTCTTCAGGTGACAGCTTGTCGCCGTCCTCCTCGGCCTCGATCATGGCGGTGAGAAGGTCGTCGGCCGGGTGGCTCCGCTTCCACTCGAGGATCTCACCGACCAGGTCCTGGATGTTGCGGGCGGCTTCGGCGATGGCCCTCATGAGCTCGGGGTCCACGACCGGCTCGAGGCTGCGCACCACCAGACCGGACCATTCCCGCAGCTGGGCCGAGTCGGTCTCCGGTGTGCCGAGCAGCTCGCTGATCACCTGGAAGGGCAGGGGGAAGGCCAGGCCGTCGATCACGTCCCAGACCGGGCCCTCCTCTCGGGCCCGGTCCAGGGCGGCGTCCACCAGCTCCTCGATGCGGGGCCGGAGCCGGTCGATCATCCGGGGGGTGAAGGCCTTCGACACCAGGCGGCGCAGCCGGGTGTGGTCCGGCGGATCCCGGAACAGCATCGAATTGTTGCCCATGTCGGCCAGGTCGCCCATGGCCTCTATGGCCATCTGCATCAGGGGCGTCGGCGCCGCCTTGTGCTCGTCCACGCTGAGCGACGGGTCGCGCAGCATGCGGAACACGTCGTCGTAGCGGAAGAGGATCCAGACACCCAGCGGGCTGTGATGCACCGGATC
>DATGAX010000442.1:0-10047 GCA_035312965.1 Acidimicrobiales bacterium | reverse complement strand
CGCTGGCCGACTTCCGGCGGGTGGTCGAGCTCAACCTCGTCGCCGCGTTCAACCTCAACCGGCTGCAGGCCCACCACATGTCGGCCAACGAGCCCGAGGACGGCGAGCGGGGCGTGATCATCGACACGTCCTCGATCGCCGCCTTCGAGGGCCAGATCGGCCAGGTCGCCTACACCGCGGCGAAGGCCGGCATCGCCGGCATGGTGTTCACCATGGCCCGCGATCTCGGCAGCTTCGGCATCCGGGTCCTGGCCATCGCCCCCAGCCTGTTCAGCACCGGCATCACGGCCGGCCTCCCCGACGAGTTCGCCGACCAGCTGACCAAGGACGCCGCCTTCCCGAAGCGGATGGGCCGCCCCGAGGAGTACGCCCGCCTGGTCGCCGCCATCGTCGAGAACCCGATGCTCAACGGCACGACGATCCGCCTCGACGCCGGGCAGCGCTTCGCCCCCCGCTGAGCCGGCGGGCTCAGCTCAGGTACGAACCCAGCACGTCCAGGTGCCGCTGCATGCGGTGCCGGGCCAACTCGGCGTCGCCGTCGCTCACGGCGGCCGCGATGGCGATGTGGCTGCCGAGTATCTCGGCCCGCACCCGGTCGGCCTGGGCCGGGGCCATCCGGTCGATGCGGTGCAGCTGGCTCAACCGGATGAGGACCGATGCCACGAGCTCCAGCACCCGGTTGCCGGCCGCCCGGGCCACCGCGGTGTGCAGATCGAAGGCGACCTGCCCAGGGGCGCCCGGATCCTCGGGATCGTCGTCGCCCGCCGACGCTTCCCGCTCGATGGCCTCTTCGATCCCCGCCCGCCCGGGGGCGCCCGCCCGCGCTGCGGCCAACCCGACGATCGACACCTCGATGGCCGTGCGCAGCTCGCTCAGCTTGGCCAGCGGCATGCCCCTCCGGGCCAGATAGATGGCCGCCATGTCGGTCACCGCCTCGGGGCTGGGTGCCATCACGAACAGGCCGCCCCGCGGGCCGCGCCGCATGCGGGCGATGTGGTGGTACTCGAGCAGGCGCACGGCCTCGCGGAACACCGCCCGGCTGACCCCGTTCTGCTCCATCAGGTCGGCCTCCGACCCGACGTAGTCGCCGGCCCGCATCTCCCCGGTGACGATGGAACGGGCGATGCCCCGGGCCACCGACTCGCCGAGCTTGCCCGAAGCGGGGTACTGGCCGATCACCGATCCGGGCAGGATCTGGCGGGTCGACTTCTTCCGCCGCAGGTAATCGCCCTCGGCCTGCAGGTGGATGCGCATGCGCCGGCGGGCCGTCGTGGCGTCGCCCTCGAGCACGGCGGCCGCGATGCGCGCATGGGCGTGGGCCGTCTCCACCTCTTTCCCGTAGAGCCGCCAGTCCGGTGAGTACATCAGGGCCACCCGGTTGAGCACGTCGACGAAGAGCTCGATGGCGGCGTTGCGGCTGCACGCGGCCAGGAACCGGTGCAGGGCCCGCGGGTCCTCGGCCGCATCGGGGGGATGCTCCTCGTCGAGGTAGCGGCGCAGGCGGATTATGTCTTCCTCTTCGAGCCGGCGGGCGGCCAGGTCGCAGGCGATCTCCTCCACCACGATGCGCGCTTCGAAGACCTCGTCCAGCCGCGCGTCGAGGCGGTGCAGGTACAGGACCACCGAGTCGATGACGGCCGCCACCGACGGCTCGGTCACGACCAGGCCGCCGCCGGGGCCCCGCCGGGTGCGGGCCACCTCCCGGTGCTCGAGCAGGCGCACCGCCTCCCGGAACACGGCCCGGCTGACGTCGTAGCGGCCGAGCAGCTCCACCTCCGAGCCGAGCACGGTGCCGACCGGCCACCCCAGGTTGATGACGTCCTCGATGATCCGGTCCGCGGTACGAGCCGCCCGTTTGGCGTAGGCCCCGGATCCCGTCCCGGCCGGGACGGTCGGGGCGGGGCGGGCCGGCGGCATCGCTTCACCCTATCCAGCAAAGAGTGTGCCGAATGTGGCGAGGACGAGACGGACGGGCCTAGCGTGGTCCCATGCCGCTCGCCATCTCCGACGACCACAAAGCGCTGGCCGACACCGTCGCCGACTTCCTGGCCAAGCACCGGGCCCTCGCCGCCAACCGGGAACTGCTGGAGGCGCCGAGCGAGGAACGGCCCGCCTTCTGGGCCGAGCTGGCCGACCTGGGGTGGTTGGGCCTGCACCTCCCCGAGGAGTACGGCGGCTCCGGATTCGGGCTGCCCGAGCTGGCCGTGGTCGTCGAGCAGCTGGGCCGGGCCGCCTGCCCGGGGCCCTTCGTGCCGACCGCCATCGCCAGCGCCACGATCGCCGCGGCCGGTCCCGACGACCTCAAGAAGGCGCACCTTCCGGCGCTGGCCGACGGATCGAGGACGGCGGGCATCGCCCTCGGCGGCGGGATCCGCGCCGACGGCGGCCGCTTGTCCGGCACGGCCCCGGCGGTGCTGGGCGGCACCACCGCCGACCTGTTCCTCCTGCCGGTCGGCGACGGCGTCGCTGTGGTGGACCGGCGGGCCGCCGGCGTGTCGGTCGAGGAGCCCCGCAACGTGGACCCGGCCCGCCGGTCGACCCGCGTCACGCTGGACGGGGCCGAGTTCGAGTCGATCGACGGCGGCCGGGAGGCGCTCGTCGACCTGGCCCGCGTCCTGCTCGCCGCCGAAGCGACCGGCGTGGCGTCCCTCGCCACCGAGATGGCGGCCCAGTACGCCCGGGACCGCATCCAGTTCGGCCGGCCCATCGGCACGTACCAGGCCGTCAAGCACCACTGCGCCAACATGGCCGTCGCCACCGAGCTGGCCACGTCCGCGGTCTGGGACGCGGCCCGCGCCGCCACCCACCCCGGCGAGTCCCAACTCTCCTACGCGGCGGCCATCGCCGCCTCGCTGGCCGTGCCCGCCGCGGTGCAGAACGCCCAGCTCAACATCCAGGTGCACGGGGGGATCGGTTTCACCTGGGAGCACGACGCCCACCTCTACCTCCGCCGGGCGGTGGCCATCGCCGCCGTGCTCGAGGAGGACGAAGCGGCCCGGGTCGTTACCGACCTGACCCGCGCCGGGGTGAAGAGGAGCCGGGCCGTAGAGCTCCCGCCCGAGGCAGAGCGCTACCGCCAAGAGGTGCGGGACTTTGTCCAGAGTGTGAAGGGCAAGGACAAGGACGGTCTGCGGGACGCACTGATCGCCTCCGGCTACGCCGTCCCCCATTGGCCCCGACCGTGGGGCCGTGACGCCGGCGCCATCGAGCAGCTGGTCATCGAGCAGGAGTTCCAGGCGGCCGGCGTGCGCAAGCCGCAGCTCGGGATCACCGGCTGGGTCATCCTCACCCTGATCCAGCACGCCACCGACGACCAGATCGCCAGGTGGGTCCGTCCCGCGCTGGGCCAGGAGCTGATCTGGTGCCAGCTCTTCAGCGAGCCCGACGCCGGCTCGGACGCGGCCGGCATCAAGACCAGGGGCAAGAGGGTCGAGGGCGGCTGGCTGGTCAACGGACAGAAGGTCTGGACCAGCGGGGCCCAGCACGCCGCCTTCGGTTTGGCGACCATCCGCACCGACCCCGACGCTCCCAAGCACAAGGGCATCACGATGATGGTCATCGACATGCACGGCGAGGGCGTGACCGTGCGACCGCTGCGGCAGGTGACCGGCGACGCCGAGTTCAACGAGGTGTTCTTCAACGACGTCTTCGTCCCCGACGACGACGTGGTCGGGCCGGTGGACGGCGGCTGGACCGTCGCCCGGGCCACCCTCGGCAACGAGAGCGTCAGCATCGGAGGGGGCGGGGGCGGCATGACCATGCCGTTCAACGCCATCATGGAGCCGTTCGACGCCAACCCGGGCGCCCTGCCCGGCGGGGCCGAGCGAATCGGCCGCTACATCGCCCAGCAGGAGGCCTCCGAGCTGCTCAACATGCGCTCCGCCCACCGTGCGGTGGCCGGCGGCGGCCCCGGTCCCGAGGGCGCCATCACCAAGCTGGTCCTGTCGGAGCTGCGCCAGGAAGCGGGCGACATACTGGCCACGCTGGCCGGCCCCAACGCCGCCTACCTCGAAGGGCCGGGTGCGGCGGGGGCGTTCCTCACCCTGGGCAGCCGGGCCCTGTCGATCGCCGGCGGCACGTCGGAGATCAAGCGCAATCAGATCGGCGAGCGCATCCTCGGGCTGCCCCGCGACCCGCTGATCAACTGATCCCCCGCCCCGCCCAGTGACGGTCATACCTGCTCCGGCGCCGCGCCTGCTGCCCGCTCTCGACGACGCCAACCGGGCGTTCTGGACGGGGGGCCGCGACGGGAACCTGATGGTGGGGCGCTGCCCGGCGTGCCGGCGGTGGGCCCTCCCCCCGGCCACCTCCTGCCCGGAATGCGGCGACGCCCTGGTCCCCGAGCCGGCTAGCGGGCGGGCCCGCGTGTGGACGTGGACGCTCAACTCCCACCAGTACCACCCCGACGTCCCGCCCCCGACGCTGATCGCCATCGTCGTCCTCGACGAGCAGGACGACCTGCGCCTGGCCACCAACCTGGTCCACGTCGACGAGGCCGCCGTCCGGGAGGGCCTGCCCGTGCAGGTCCTGTTCGAGGACCACGGCGAGATGTTCTACCCGGTGTTCGAACCGGTGGCGGGAGCGGGAGCGGGAGCGGGAGCGGGATGATGCACACGCCCGAGAAGGACGCCGTCGTCGCCGGGATCGGCATCTCCCGCATCGGGCGGCGCACCGGCATCCCCCACGCCGAGCTCACGATGGAGGCGGTCGGCCAGGCCATAGCCGACGCCGGGCTGGCGCCCTCCGACATCGACGGTATCGCCTCCCTCGGCGATACTCCGCCGTCCGAAGTGGCCCGCGCCCTCGGGGTCGAGCCCCGTTACCACGGCGGGGGCTTCGACACGGGCGGGCTGTTGTCGCCGGTCATGGCCGCCGCCATGGCCGTCGGTGAGGGCCGGGCCCGCCATGTCGTGGTCTACCGGACGGTGCAGATGCTGGGCGGCGGCATGGTGCCGTCCGGGGGCGGCGGGGGTGGTGGCGGGGGGGGTGAGGGCCTCGCCTCCATGGCCAAGGTCATGGTCGATGTCCACGAGCTCCTGGCCGCCAACGCCTTCTCCGCCGCCAACTGGCTGGCCCTCGCCTGCCGGCGCCACATGGAGGTGTACGGCACCACCAAGGAGCAGCTGGGCTGGCTGGCCATCAACTCCCGGGCCAACGCCGCCCTCAACCCGCGCGCCGTCTACCGGGAGCCCATGACCATGGCGGACTACCTCACCGCCCGGCCCGTGTCGAGCCCCTTCGGGCTGTACGACTGCGACGTCCCCGTCGACGGGTCGATCGCGGTGGTGGTCTCGACCGGCGCCTACGCCGAGGACGCGCCCCACCCCGCCCTCCACTTCGAGGCCGTCGGCGGGGCCCGGGCCAACGGGGGGTGGTTCCACCGCGCCGACTACCCGAAGATGGCGTCGGCCGATGCGGCAGCCGAGATGTGGGGCCGCACCGACCTGCGGCCGGCCGACATCGACGTGGCCGAGCTGTACGACGGGTTCACCTTCCTGACCTTCGCCTGGCTGGAAGCTCTGGGCATCTGCGGGGAGGGCGAATCCGGCCCGTTCGTGGAAGGCGGGACCCGCATCGCCATCGGGGGCGAGATGCCGCTCAACACCTACGGCGGGCAGCTTTCGGCCGGGCGGATGCACGGGTACTGGGTTCTGCACGAGGCCTGCCTGCAGCTGCGGGGGGAGGCCGGGGCGCGGCAGGTGCCGGGATCGCCTCGGGTGGCGGTGGTGGCCAACGGGGGCGGGCCGATCGCCGGGTGCATGCTGCTGAGGGTGTGAGGGTCTCGGCCCGGCCCGCCTTCCGGCGTCTCACAGCCTTTCATGCCACGAACTCTGAGCGGTTTTCTGGACTCTGAGCGGAAAAAGGCCTCGCAACCCCCGAAACCGCTCAGAGTCGGCCGGACCGCTCAGAGACTGCAGATCGAAATGGCATGAAACAGACGAGCGAAGGGGCCCCTGGCCGCGGTGCGGCTGCCGGCGCCACCCGCCCTCACCCGCCTCCACCACCGGTGACGTGCGCCCCACCCGCCGGCGCCACCCGCCAGCCGCGGTCCAGCGCCCCCGGCCGGGTCAACGCCACCACGCATCCCCCGAAGCCGGCCCCCGTGAGCCGGGCGCCGTACACGCCCGGCCGGGCCGACAGGTCGGCCACCAGGTCGTCGAGCACCGGTGTGGACACCTCGAAGTCGACCGCCAGGCTGCGGTGGCTCTCGGCCATCAACTCGCCGGCCCGCACCAGGTCGCCCTCCGTGAGGGCGGCGGCGCAGGTCGCCACCCGGGCGTTCTCGGTGACCACGTGCCGGGCCCGGGCCCGCAGTAGCGGGTCCTCGATCCCTTCCACCGCCTCGGGCGACGCCGACCGGAGCGGGCCCACCAAGACCTCGGCCGCCTGGCCCGCCTGGCGCCGCTCGGAATAGGGCGAGCCGGCCAGCCGGCGCACCTCGCCTGACGGCACCACCACGATCTGGGCCGAGGCCGGGACGGGCACGGCGCGCACCGACAGGTCGGAGCAGTCGATCAACAGGGCGTGGCCCGCCACCCCGGCCGCCGCCGCCAGCTGGTCCATCACCCCGCACGGCACGCCGCTGGCCCGCTGCTCGGCCGCTTGGCACAACTCGGCCAGCCCCCGCGGGGTGCCGCGGAAGCCGAGGGCCAGAGCCACCGCGACTTCCAGCGAGGCGCTCGAGGAAAGGCCGGCGCCGATGGGCAGGTCCGACGCCACCCGCCCCTCGAACCCCTCGACCGCGCCCAGCCCCCGAGCCACCTCCAGCGCGTACCGGCCCCACTCCGGCACTTCGACCGGGCCGGTCACGGGCAGCTCGAAGACCACCCCCTCCCCGGGGAAGGCGTCCGAGGACAGGCGCACCGACGTTCCGCCCCGCCGTCCCTCCACCGTGGTGCCCATCCCGATCGCCATGGGCAGCACCAGCCCGCCGGTGTAGTCGGTGTGGTCCCCGATGAGGTTGACCCGCCCAGGGGCGAAGGCACGGACCGTCTCGATCGGCTCAGGCTACGACGGGGCGCCCCCCAGAATCGACCGAACCGCCCGCAGGTCACCGTCCTCGTCGACGAAACGCTCGGCCGCCCCGAATCCGGCGCCGGCCAGGTCGGGGGCCAGCGCCTCGTCCTGCTCGCCGCCCAGCTCCAGGACCAGCGCCCCACCGGGCCGCAGCAGCCGGGCCGCCGCCCCGACCACCCGCCTCACCACGGCCAGCCCGTCCTCGCCGCCGTCCAGCGCCCGGCCCGGCTCGAAGTCCCGGGCGTCGCGCGGCAGGTAGGCCAGCGCCGAGGTCGGCACGTAGGGCGCCACCGCGGTGACCACGTCGGCGGTCGCCCGCCACGAACCCGGCAGTGCCGCGTCCAGGTCGCCGCAGTACGCCGCCACCCCGTTGGCCGTCGCACCGGCACACGCCACCGGGTCGATGTCGACGCCGACCACCTCTGCTCCCGGCCGGGCCGCGGCCAGCGCCATCGCCACCGACCCCGACCCGGTGCAGAGGTCGACGGCCCGGCCCGTCCCGGGCAGGACTTCGACGGCGGCCGCCACGAGCACCGCCGTCTGCGCTCGCGGCACGTAGATGCCCGGGGCCACCGCCACCCGCTGACCGTAGAACCCGACCCATCCCAGGACCCACGCCAGCGGCTCGCCGGTCACCCGCCGGGCCACCATCTCGCCCAGTTGCTCGGCCGAGCCGGCCGCCGCCTCGATCAGCTCGGCCGCCTCCTCCTCCGCCGCCACGCACCCGGCCGCGGCCAGCTGCGCCGCCACGACCGCGAGGTCGTCAGCCCCCAAGGGAGAAGCCGGCGACCACCCGGGCCAGCTCCGGGCCGCGGTCCTCCTGCAGGAAGTGGCCCGCGCCCTCGATCGTCACGTGGGCCGCGCCGGCCGCTCCCGGCACCCGCCGCTGGAACACCGCGAAGCCTCCGGCCGTGATCGGATCGCCGTCCGAGAACGCGGTGAGGAACGGCTTCTCCCACTTCTCGAACACCTGCCACGCCCGCCGGTTGTCCTCCGACGCGGGGTCGTCGGGCCGGGTGGGAACCAGCAGGGGAAAGGCCCGGGCCCCCGCCTTGAAGGACTCGTCGGGGAACGGGGCGTCGTAGGCCGCCACGACCTCGGGCGCCAGGTCGGTCGTGCACCCCCCGTTGACGATGAACCCGACGGGGAACACCTCCGTCTCCTGCGAGAACCGCTGCCAGGCCAGGAAGGCATCGGTGATCCGGTCGTCGCCGGTGGGCAGGCCGGTGTTGGCCACCACCACCCGGGCGAAGCGGTCCGGGTGCTCGGCCACCACCCGGAGGCCGATGAGGCCGCCCCAGTCCTGGCCGACCAGCGTGGCGTCGTGCAGGTCGAGGTGGTCGAGGAGCAGCGAGCGCATCCACTCGACGTGGCGGGCGTAGGTGTAGTCGGCCCGGTCGGCCGGCTTGTCGGAACGCCCGAAGCCCACCAGGTCGGGGGCGATGCAGCGCAGGCCGGCATCGACCAGCACCGGGATCATGTCGCGGTACAGGAAGCACCACGACGGCTCGCCGTGCATCAGCACCACGACCGGGCCGTCGGCGGGGCCCTCGTCCAGGTAGTGGACCCTCAGGTCCTCTTCGAGCGTGGCGTAGTGGGGTTCGAAGGCGAACCCGGGCAGCCCCTCGAACGCCGAGTCGGGTGTGCGCAACGGTTCCATCAGACCGGGGCCTCCACCGCCAGCCGCGGGTGGCGCTCCGGAGGCAGGTGGTCGTGCAGGTCGGCGAGCAGTTCGGACCGCAGGGCGGCCACGCCCGGGTCGTCCCAGCGGTTGACCCACTGGTGAGGGTCGGAGGCCAGGTCGTACGGCTCACCCTCGGTGCCGTCGTAGCCGCCGCCCGGCCCGTACTCCGTCACGACCCAGCCGTCGCGGTACATGGACCGCAGGTGCAGGTCCTCGGTGGCGAACTGGCTCTCCCATTCGGTGATCACCCGCTCCCGCCCTGCGCCGTCGCCGATGGGCAGCGGCGCCCCCTGCACCCACTCGGGGACGGGGAGCCCGGCGATCCGGCAGAACGTGGGGGCCAGGTCCAGCTGGCCCACCGGGTCGGAGACGACGGCCGGGGCCACACCCGCCGACGGCGCCGGGCGCCAGATCATCGGCAGGCGCATCAGGGCGTCGCAGTGGTAGGGCCCCTTGAACATCAGGCCGAAGTCCCCCTGGAGCTCTCCGTGGTCGGTGGTGAAGATGACGTCGGTGTCGTCGCCCCAACCCCGCTCCTCGATGCGCCGCAGGACCCGGCCGAGGGCCTCGTCGATGAGCTCGTTCTCCACATGGGTGAAAGCGTTGATCTCGCGCACCTGGTCGTCGGTCATGGCGGCGGGCACGAAGTCCGGGGGGCCGCCCTCGAGGTTCGAGTGGGAGCCCTCGTAATAGTCCAGCCAGTGGTGCGGCTTCTGCTCCAGGACCTTGCGGCACGCATCGGGGGAGCCGGGGTGGCCGGGAGGCAGGTCCACGTCCCGCCACGGCACCCGGTGCAGCTCCGACGCGGGCGGATCCCACGGATGGTGCGGGTCGGGGAAGCTCATCCAGCAGAACCAGTCCTCGTCCGCGGCCAGCGTGTCGAGCCAGGCGATGGTCCGGTCGGCGACCCAGTCGGTGTGGTACAGCTCACGCGGCACCGGGTTGACCTTGAGCTGGCAGGCGCCGGTGTCACCGCCGCCGGCCCCGTTCATCCCGGTGGCGGTGAACAGCGGATAGAAGTCGTCGGCATGGGCGCCCGGCATCGACCGGACCCAGACCCCGTAGTGCCACAACGGCAGCGGACCGTGCATGGCCAGCTCCAGGTGCTCGAAGCCGCGGTGCGGCCCGGTCGAGCCCTCGCGGGCGAAACGGTTCTCCGGCCAGCGCCCCTCCAGGTCCATGCCCGGCTCGAAGTGCGCCTTGCCGAGCAGGGCGGTGCGGTAGCCGTGGTCGTGCAAGTAGGCGGCGACGCTCGGGGCGTCGGCCGGAAGGGGCACCCCGTTCGCGTACACGCCGTGGGTGCGCGGGTACTGGCCGGTGATCATGGTGCTGCGGGCCGGCATGCA
>DATGAX010000441.1:0-4258 GCA_035312965.1 Acidimicrobiales bacterium | reverse complement strand
ACCTCAAGTGGGCCCCCTACGTGTGGGGGACCGGGCTGCCCGACGAGACGGCCGGTTACCTCATGCGGTCGGAGGTGATCTGCAAGGAGCTGGCCCCCTACGCCCCCAAGTATGCGGGGGAGGCCGACCTCAACGCCCCGGCCCAGAGCCAGCGCCGGTTCGGGCTGATCTGGCCCGGCGCGTCCACCCTGGACAACACGCAGGTCTACGTGTCCGGGGCCAACTTCTTCCGTAACCAGCTGCACCAGGAGTGCGGGATCAACCTGGTGGACGACGTGTCGTTCCCGATCGTCGACACCAACGGGCCGGCCGACGCCCAGACGATCATGGCTCACTTCAAGAACGACCACGTCACGACCGTCATCCTGGTGGCCGACCCCATCGACCCCATCTACCTCACCAGTGCGGCCACCAAGCAGCTCTACTTCCCCGAGTGGTTCGACACCGGCTCGGCTCTGACCGACGAGAGCCACTACGGGCGCCTGTACGACCCGAACCAGTGGAAGCACGCCTTCGGCTTCAGCACCCTCCCCGACCGGGTGCCGTCGACGTTGACCGACGCCTACAACCTCTACAATTGGGCGTACCACGCCGCCCCGCCGGCGGCGTACTGGTTCTCCATCGACTACGCGTGGGTGCAGGAGTTCTTCACCGGGATCCAACTGGCCGGACCCGACCTCACGCCCTACACCTACCAGTGCGGCGAGCCGCCCTACACCACCTACACCCACTCCGGGCCCCTCGGCTCCAACCAGCGGGTGGCGTGCGTGGGGAAGGTGTACCCCGGCCTGTTCGGCTACCCGATCTCGCCCACCGACTACGCCCAACGGGTGGCCAACGTGGTGGTCAGCTTCGGTGACAGGTTCTGGTCGTGGGACGACTACAACCTCTTCGACGACGGCACCCTGATCTGGTGGGACCCGTCGGCTTCGGGGCCGGACGAGACCAACTCCAACGGCAACGGGCTGTGGCGCTACGTTCACGGGGGCAAGCGCTACCTGCTCGGCCAGTTCCCCACTGGTAGCCAGCCCTGGTTTGACAAGACCGGCACCGTCACCATCTTCTCCTCCGTGCCGGCGCCCGACCGCCCACCCAGCTACCCCTACCGCCCCTGCTACTACATGTGCCGGTAGGGGCTACCCGGTCGTAGTCGGGCTGGCCGTCCCTGTGATGATCCGGGCCTGGTTGTCCAGCTGAGTCGAGTTCCAGTCCCAGTACTGGCTGTGCTTGTCCAGTGGGTTGTCGAGAGGGTTCCAGTCGTTGCCGGCGTCGAAGTGGACCGCTCCGGGCAGGTTGACCGGGTCGAGACCCAGCGGCCCGGCCGGGTAGAGGTGCCCGTTGAAGTCCACCATGGAGACGTTGCCGGCGGCGGGCACCGGATCGCCACCGCGCTCGCCGACGAAGAGGTGGCCGTCGGCCACGCCGAAGTCGCCGGCGGACGTGGCCGGCACACCCGGGCTGCCGACCAGGATGACGTCGCTGGCACTGAGCCCCTGAGGCTGGTGGGCGGCCCAGCCGACGACCACCGATCCGTAGCTGTGGCCCTCGACCACATAGTGGGCGCCGGGGTTGCCGGCCTTCATCTGGGCCAGGAAGTCCGAGAGGCCTGCTGCACCCGCCTGGGCGTCACCTGATGTGGCCACGTCCACCCCCTGCGGGGCGTCGTAACCCAGCCACACGATCGTCGCGTTGTTGGCGGCCCCCGTGGCCTGGTCCGCCGCCGCCGTGATGTTGGTGGCGTAGCCCATGTCGCCGCCGATCTTGGCCGTGGTCGAGCCGAATCCCGGAACGAAGGTGGTGACGTTCTTGGCCGTGGCCGGGTTGCCGACAGACATGACGACATGGCCGCCGTTGGGGCCCTCCGTGTCGAAGGAGAGGAGATAACGGTTCGGAGTGTCGAGTTGCTCCTTGATCGCCACCAGGCCCATCAGTTGTCTGAGGGTGGCCGCCGGATCGGACGTCTCGTGTTGCGCCAGCTGTTGCGCCAGGTTCCTGATGTCGGCATCGAGCTTCTGACGGTTCTGCTGGTCGAGCTGGGTCATCGCCTCTGCCGGCGTGAGCCCCGATGCGGTCCCCGGCCCCGGTCCCGGCCCCGGTGCTCCGGCGCCATTGGCGGCGCTGGCATCAGTCTGCTGCCTCGCTTCGAAGCGGAGCTGCTTGGACATCCCGCCCAGCAGCGCCACGACCGCGGTCAGAGCGAGCGAGTGCCGCTGGTCCCACTCGCCGAGGAAGCGTTCGGCGTCCGACCCCTTCCACGCCGTCGAGTGCAGGGCTGACGTCAGCTCCCGCCGGCGGCCTTCGAGGGTCTGCCCGAGATTGTCGATGGCGGCGGCCAGAGCCGCCAGCTCGTCCGGGTTCGCTCCGATCATCGGGCTCAACGGCGCACACCCCCTTGGCTGCCGGCCGCCGACCCATTGTACGGTCACTGCCCACGCATGGCATAGGCCCTGCGCCGGACTTTCGGATCTGAGACACTTTGGCGGATGACAGTCGAGCGGGCCAGGCCCGGCCGGTGATCGTGGCCGGTTGGGGTGCGGCCACCGACACCGGGCGGGTGCGGGCGGCCAACGAGGACAGCTTCTTCGCCCGCGCCCCGGTGTTCGTGGTGGCCGACGGGATGGGCGGGCACGCCGCCGGGGAGGTGGCCAGCCGGCTGGCGGCCGAGACCTTCGCCGCGCTGGCCGAGCGCGACACCCTCGGGGTCAACGACGCGGTCAGCGCCGTCGGCTCGGCCAACACCGCCATCCTGGACCAGGCGCTGGCCGCCCCCGAGATGGAGGGGATGGGCACCACGCTGGCCGGGCTGGCCGTGGTGACGGCCGGAGGCAGCGAGCACTGGCAGGTGTTCAACGTGGGCGACTGCCGTGTCTACCGCTACTCCGGCGGCCACCTCGACCAGCTGACGGTGGACCACTCCGAGGCCGAGGAGCTGGTCGCGTCGGGCCGGCTGTCGAAGGAGGACGCCCGGGACTACGCCCGCCGCCACGTGGTGACCCGTTCGCTCGGGACCGACCCGGCGCCGCACTCCGACTCGTGGGTGTTCCCGCCCAGCCCCCCGGAGCGGTTCCTCATCTGCTCCGACGGGCTGACCAACGAGCTCGAGGACCGTGAGATCGAAGCCACCCTCGCCTCGGAGGCGGACCCCCAGCGCGCCGCCGACCGGTTGGTCGCCCAGGCCGTCGAGGCCGGCGGCCACGACAACGTCACGGCCATCGTCGTGGACGCCTCGCCGCCCTTCCAGTCGACGGTGGACGAGGACACCAACCCCCGGGAGCACCATGGTGTCTGACCCCTCCCGGAGCAGGGTCAAGTACACGCCCGGGCCGCACCTGGCCATCGCCGGCGGCCGGGCCTGCTTCCTGGGGCGGGCCAGCTCGTCGGCCCCGCTGGCCACGCCCATGTGGGAACTGGTGCGCGGCGGGGCCGACGTGGACGAGATCCTCGCCCTGCTCGCCGAGCACGACGCCGGCCCCGACCTGGCGATCATGTCGGACGCCGGCAAGGGGGTGGCCGTAACGGTGGCCGGAACGGGCCGGGTGGAGCTGTGGGCCGAGGGGGGCACGGTCGAGTTGTCCTGCCCGGCCGGGGTGCCCCGCGCCACTTACTCGTTGGACCCGCCGCCGGCCGCCATGGTGATGCGCATCGGCCCCGAAGGCGATTCCGAGCCCCCGCCGCTGCCCCTGGCCGCCGGGGTGGTGTCCGCATCCAGCCTCATCTTCGCCTGGGAAGCCGCCGGCGACGAGGCCGGCCCCATGACGCCCCCGCCGGCCCCGGTCGCCGCCCCGCCTGCCGCCCCGCCGGAGCCGCCCGCCCCGCCCGTCGCCCCGCCCGATCCGCCGGCCCGGGCCTCGGAGGACACCATCCTCCCCGGCACGGCCCCCGTCGAGGCCGAGACCCCGCCGAGCGGGCCAGCCGGCGGCTACGACCACCTCTTCGGGGCCACCATCAACCGCACCGTCGAGGACGCCGCGGTCCGCGCCGCCGACGAAGCGGCCGACGAACCGGCCGACGAACCGGCCCCGCCGACGGCCCCCGCTACCGTTCTGCCGCCGCCTCCCGCCGCGGCGCCCAAGGTGACGCCCGCCGGGCCGGCCGTGGTCGCCCCGGCCTCGGGGATGATCGAGTCCGTCCCCTGGGCCGAGCCGGCGCCGGGGCCCACCGCACGGGCGCGCCGGGAGACGGCGCCTCACGACACGGCCCCCCCAGAGGCGGCGCCCCCGGGCGAGGACCCGGCCGAGATGACCATCCAGCGCGGCGC
>DATGAX010000440.1:0-6818 GCA_035312965.1 Acidimicrobiales bacterium | reverse complement strand
CATGATGCCGATCACGAGGAAGAGCAGCAGCTCGATGAGGACGGCCGCCACGAACAGGCCCAGCCGGGTGCCGAGGGCCCCATGGCGGGCCGAGCGCAGGGCGGTGGCCGGCAGGCGCAGGATCAGGGCCGCGACGACGGGGACGAGGATCAACCATCCGGAGTGGATGAGCCGCCGGTACACGAGGCGGGAGGCGATGAAGCGGGAGAGAGCCCCCACATCGTCGAGCTGCTCGACCCCCGACAGCCACCGGGCGCCGGTCCGGCTGTCGTCGCCCCGGGCCGCGGTGCGCCGCCGTACCGAAGGGAGCACCTCGTCCCTGATGTGCTGGGCATACGGGGATTCCAGCGGGTTGCGGGGATCGTGGAAGGAGCTGAGGGGCTCGAAGCGGTACCCGGGCTCCACCCGGACCAACCGGGTTCCGGCCCCGGTGTGGATGCGCAGCTCGACGGACATGGCCAGCTCGGCGCGCAGGCTGACCTCCACCGCCCGCTGCGCCGGCAGTGAGGACGCCAGGCGCACGTCCCGTTCGCCGGGGAGCACGATGACCCGGTGGCCCTCCCCGGCGGCGTAGGCGGCGATGCTGCCGCTCAGGCGGGGGTGGGCGGCCAGTGCGGGCGACGGGTCGGCGCCGGCGGCCAGAGACTCGAACAGGTTGCCGGCGAGCACGAGCACGCCGGGCCCGCTGGCCGCTTCGACGGTGGCGGCCAGCTCACCCGTGGCGGCGAGCTGGCCCGGGGTGGGGTCGGGGGTGAGGTGGAGGTCCGCCACCACCATCACCCGGCCGCCCACGGGGACGTCGACGTCGAGGACGTCCGGGATCTCGAGCGCAGAATCCAAGGCGGGGTCGGACGCTACTACGGTCGGGTCGTGATCCCGAGGCCACGACCGCCCCGCCGCCTTGCCCGCCGGGGCTGAGGGAGGGTCCGGGTCGGGGCCGTCGGGGCCGTCCGGGTCGGGGCCGTCCGGGTCGGGGCCGGCCGGGCCCTCGGGGCCGTCGGGGCCGCCCGGAGATGGCCACACCGACTGGCGCCACGCCGCCGGGTGGGCGGCCCAAGCCCGCCGTCTGGGCCCGCTCAAGTACTCCGATCTCGGGCGGCGCCGGCTCCAGCCGCCCGCTGAAGGCGAGGTGCCCCGCCTGGCCGCCTGGCTGGCCGGGGCCATGGACGAGTGGTGGGCGGCGGCGGCCAAGCCCGATCCCTTCACTGTGGCGGTCGTCTCCGGCGACGACGGGCGGCTGGCCGCTGCCGTCCTCGCCGCCGGCCCGGCCTGCGGCCCGGCGCTGCGGTACGTCCTGGTCGATCCGGACTGGGAGGGTCGGGAGCCTCCGGCCTCGGCGGCGCAACTGGTCGCCCTCGAGGAGCCTGCCTTCCTGTACCCGGCGGCGGATCGCGGCTACGGACCCTCGCGGGCCGGCGATCCCGCTGACGACCTCTACGAGGAGGAGGACGACGTCGACGACCCGGACGAGAGGCGCCCGACGCGGGGTATCGGGCCGCTGGCCACCTTCCTCACCGACGTGCCGGCGCTGGGCGACGGTAACGGTGCGGTGGTCGCCCTGGACTGGTTGAGCCGGCTGCCGTACGACCTCTTCGAGTGGGGCGACGGAGGCTGGCGGGAGGTGAGGGTGGCGGCGGCCGGCGACGAGCTGGTCGAGATCACCCTGCCGGTGGATCCCGACGTGGCAGCCTCTCTGCCAGAGCCGGCCCCGGCGTCACCGGCTCGGTGGCGGCGCCGGACCGGGGCGGCGGCGTGGCTGCGGAGCATCCTGCCGACCGCCAGCTCCGGGGTGCTGGCCGCCGTGGAGGAGTGGTCCGCCGACGGCCTCCCGGCCCCCGACCCGGCCGCCCCCGACCCGGCTGCCGCCGACCCGGCCGCAGCCGCCCCGGCCGCCGCCGACCCCCCCGCCCCCGACCCGGGCACCGCCGACCCCGCCGCCGCCCCGGACCTCGACCAGCTCCGCCTGGTCCGCCAGCCCACCGGAGCGCGACCCCGCCCCGTCGAGGGCACCCGCCTGTCCGTCGTGACCTGGCGCCTAGGGTGATGCACCCCATGCGGTTGTACGACAACTGGCGCTGGCGCGACGGTCCCGTCGCTCCCGGCCGCACTGTGGTGTTCGACCTGGACGGGGTGTTGTCCGACGCGGCCAGCCGCCAGCACTACATCACCGGCCCGTGGCGGGATTGGGACACCTTCTTCGAGTCCTGCGGCGACGACCCGCTGATCGAGGAGGTCGCCCAGCTCCTGGGCTTGCTCGACGAGTCGCTCATCATCGTGCTGCTCACGGCCCGCCCGGCCTGGGTGCGGCCGCAGACGCTGGCCTGGCTGCACCGCTACGGCCTGCGCTGGGATCTGCTCGTCATGCGCGACCGCGGGGACTACGGCGCGGCCCGGGAGTTCAAACGCCGCTCGGTGCGGGAGCTCAAGGCGGCCGGCTTCGACCTCATGCTCTCCTTCGAGGACGATCGGCGCAACGTGGCCATGTTCCACGACGAGGGCGTGCCGACGGTGTACATCCATTCGGGGTACTACGACTGAGAAGCTGACAAGCTGATCCGGTGCCCACCTCCGCCGACCGGATGGTCGCCGAACTCGAGGAACTGACCGGCCCCGGCCAGGTCGCTCCCGGGGGAAGCCCCGAGGCCAAGGACGACTACACCCACGACGAGGCGCTGGGCCTGACCCCGGTCACGCCGCAGGCCGTCGTCTGGCCCGAGGACGCGGCCCAGACCAGCCGCATCGTCGAGTGGGCCAACGCCCGCTCCGTACCGCTGACCGCCCGCGGCTCGGGGACCGGGCTGGCCGGGGCGTGCATCCCGAGGCCCGACGGCGTGGTCGTGGCGTTCGACCGGATGCACACCATCGTCGAGATCGACACGGCCAACCAGGTGGCGGTGGTGCAGCCCGGCGTGACCCTGCAACAGCTCGACGAGGCCACCGGTCGGGAGGGCCTCGTCTACCCGGTCTTCCCCGGGGAGCAGAGCGCCAGCCTGGGCGGCAACGTGGCCACCAACGCGGGTGGCATGCGGGCCGTCAAGTACGGCGTCACCCGCCACCAGGTCCTCGGCCTGCAGGCCGTGCTGGGGACGGGCGAGATGATCCGCACCGGGGGCAAGTTCGTCAAGGCCACCGCCGGCTACGACCTGACCCAGCTGATCATCGGGTCGGAAGGCACGCTGGCGCTGGTGACCGAGGCGGTGCTGCGCCTGTACCCCCGGCCGACCCATACGGCCACCGTGCTGGCGCCTTTCGCCTCACTGCCCGCCTGCACGGGGACGGTGCCCGATCTGATCCACACCGGGGTGGGCCCCCTGATGATCGAGTACATCGACGTGGTGACGATGGCCGCCCTGGCCGGGACGGGCGACCTCGAGCTGGGAGTGCCGCCCGCGGTGCAGGAGCAGGCGGTGGCGTACCTCGTCGTGGTCCTCGAGAGCCATCACGAGGACCGCCTCCAGGAGGACACCGCCACGGTGGCCGAGCTGCTGGCCGGGGCCGGCGCACTCGACATCTACGTCCTGCCCGCGGCGGCCGGAGCGCAGCTGATCTCGGCCCGGGAGCGGGCCTTCTGGGTGGCGAAGGCGGCCGGCGCCGACGACATCATCGACGTGGTCGTCCCCCGGGCCGACATCGCCCCCTTCATGGAGGAGGTCTCGGCGCTGGCGGCCGCCACGTCGTCGTGGGTGTCGGGCTGCGGCCACGCCGGCGACGGCAACGTGCACATGTCGGTGTTCCAGGCCGACCCGCAGAAGCGCTCGGAGGTGATCGAGGGGATCCTCCGCGCCGGCGTGGGGCGCGGAGGTGCCATCTCCGGCGAGCACGGCATAGGTATCGGAAAAAGGAAGTACCTCGCGGCGATAGAGGATCCGGCCAAGCTCGACTTGTGGCGCCGAATCAAGACGGCGTTCGATCCGAACAACGTCCTCAACCCGGGAGCGATATTCGAATGAGTCCGATCAACGGGGCCCACGCCCTGCTGCGCACCCTCACCAACGGCGGGGTCGACACCTGCTTCATGAACCCGGGCACGTCGGAGATGCACTTCGTCGCCGCCCTCGACGACGAGCCCGGCATGCGGGGGGTGCTGGCCCTCTTCGAGGGGGTGGCGACCGGCGCGGCGGACGGTTACGGCCGGATGGCGGGCCGGCCGGCGGCCGTCCTGCTGCACCTGGGGCCCGGGCTGGGCAACGGCCTGCAGAACCTGCACAACGCCCGGCGGGCGGCCACGCCGGTCGTCAACATCGTGGGCGACCACGCGACCTACCACACGCAGTACGACGCGCCGCTGGAGTCGGACATCCACGCCACTGCGTCGGCCGTGTCGGGTTGGTATCGCCGGTCCATGAAGACATCGGAGCTGCCGGCCGACGCGGCCGCCGCGCTGCGCGCCGCCATGGGACCGCCGGGCCAGGTGGCGACGCTCGTGCTTCCGGCCGACGTGTCGTGGTCGGACGGGGCGGAGCCGGCCCGACCCGAACCCGCCGGGGCCCCGGCCGACCCGAGCCCGGACGCCGTGGCCGCGGTGGCGGCGGCGATACGCAGCGGCCGGCCCGTCGGCTTCCTGGTCGGTGGGCAGGCGTGCCGGGAGGGCGCGCTCAGGCAGGCCGGTGCCATCGCCGCGGCGCACGGCATCAAGCTGATGTCGGAGACGTTCTCGGCCCGGCTTCAGCGGGGGGCGGGACGGGTCGCCCCGGAGCGGCTGGCCTACCTGGCCGAGATGGCGGTGGCCCAGCTGGAAGGGCTGGAGCACCTGGTGCTGGTCGACGCCAAATCGCCGGTCTCCTTCTTCGCCTATCCCGACAAGCCGAGCGACCTGGTGCCCGACGGCTGCCAGGTCCACGCCCTGGCCCGCGCCGGCGAAGACGTCGAAGCCGCCCTGGCCGCCCTGGCCGACGAGCTGGGCGTCGACCGCGGCGCCGCTCCACTCGCCCCGGCCGGTCGGCCCGACGCGCCGCAGTCCGGTCCCTTGACGGCCGAGACCCTCGGCTTGGCGGTGGGGGCCCTCCTGCCGGAGGACGCCATCGTGGCCGACGAGGCCAACACGTCCGGCCTGTTCATCGCCGGCGCCACCGCCGGCTGCCCGCCGCACGACTGGCTGATGCTCACCGGCGGGGCCATCGGCCTCGGGCTGCCCCTGGCGACCGGGGCGGCCGTGGCCTGCCCCGACCGCAAGGTGCTGGCGCTCGAAGCCGACGGGTCGGCCATGTACGGCATCCAGGCCCTGTGGACCATGGCCCGCGAGGGGCTCGACGTGACGACCGTCATCGTCTCCAACCGCAGCTACGCCATCCTCAACATGGAACTGCAGCGCGTCGGGGCCGGCGCCGGCGGCCCGAAGGCGCAGGCCATGCTCGACCTGCACCGGCCCGACCTGGACTTCGTCAGCCTGGCCGTCGGTATGGGCGTGCCCGCCACCCGGGCCGAGACGGCCGCCGAGCTGTCCGCGCAGCTGGCCCGGGCGCTGGCCACGCCGGGGCCGAATCTGGTCGAAGCGGTGGTCACCAGGTAGTTCTTCGGTATTTCTCAGGCGGATGCGGCACCATGAACGTCGTGGACCGCAACACGATCAAGACGACGTTCATCCTCACCCTCCTCGCCGCGCTGTGCGTGGGCATCGGGAGCATCTGGGGGCAGACCGGCATCATCATCGGGCTGGTCGTGGGCCTGGCCTTCACCGGAGGCTCCTACTGGTTCTCCGACTCCATCGCCATCAGGGCGGCGCGGGCCGTGCCCGTGTCGGAGGCGCAGATGCCCGACTACTACGCCGTCGTGCGCGACCTGTGCACCCGGGGCAACCTGCCGATGCCCCGCCTGTACGTCACCCCGGACCGCCAGCCCAACGCCTTCGCCACCGGGCGCAACCCCAAGCACGCCGCGGTGGCGGTCACCCAGGGGATCCTGGAGATCTGCACCTGGGACGAGCTGCGCGGCGTGTTGGCGCACGAGATGTCCCACGTCGGCAACCGCGACATCCTCATCTCCTCGGTGGCGGCGACCATCGCCATGGCCATCACCCTCCTGGCCCGGTTCGCGGCCTGGGGCGGCCTGTTCTTCGGTGGAGGCCGGGACAACGAGGGGGAGAACATCTTCGAGCTCCTCGCCTTGATCATCCTGGCCCCGCTGGCGGCCACCCTCCTGCAGCTGGCCCTCTCCCGTAGCCGGGAGTACGAGGCGGACCGTTCCGGCGCCCGGCTGATCGGCGACGGCGAGCCTCTCGCCCGGGCCCTCGGCAAGCTGGACGCGGCCAGCCAGCAGATTCCGATGCCTTACGCCCGCCGGGAGATGGCCGGTCTGTACATCGTCAACCCGCTGGCCGGCATGAACGTCTCCATGAAGGGGCTGTTCTCCGATCACCCGCCGACCGCGGACCGCATCGCCCGGCTGCGCTCGCGCGAGTGGGCCAAGTAGTCCGGGGTCGCCGCCGGCGCTGGCCCTTCGTACTCCTCGCCCTCCTGGTCGCCTTCGGAGCCGTCCTCGTCGGTGCCGACTACGGGACCCGTTACATCACTCAGAACGCCATCGCGGCCGACGTCCAGAAGGCGACGCATTCCGAAGGTGCCAGCGCCCGCGTCCAGTCGGAGCCGTTCCTGTACGACATCCTGGCCAAGGGGCGGGTGGACCACATCGTCATCGTCGACCGCGGCGTCCCCGCCGGCCTGGTGCGCATCGACCAGATCCGCCTGGACGCGTCGGAGGTGCGGTTCGACCGCAACCGACTGTTCTCCGACCGCAGCGTGCGCATCACGGCGGTGGGCCGCGCCACCCTGTCGGTGGTGATCAAGCTCTCCGGGCTGGAAGGCACCATCGCGTCCGACCTG
>DATGAX010000439.1:0-2315 GCA_035312965.1 Acidimicrobiales bacterium | reverse complement strand
TTCCCCGGATCTTCTCCGCCGCCGAGGCCAATGGCTTCGCCGTGACCGACCTGTCAGTCACCGAGCCGACCCTCGAAGCGGTGTTCATCACCCTGACGGGCAAGGAGCTGCGGGACTGATGAACACCCTGGTGGAACTGCGTCCCCGCCGCACGGCGGCGCTCTGCGCCTTCCGGGCCCTGCTCCTGCGCGACCTCGCCGTCCTCCGCAAGGAATTCTCGATCTTCATCGTCCGCACGATCATGCAGCCGCTGCTGCTGCTGTTCGTGTTCACCAACGTCTTCCCCCGGATCGGCCAGGCTATCGGCGGGCCGGGCGGCGGGGCCGGCGACTTCTCCACCATGCTCGTCTCCGGCGTGGTGGCCACCGCCATGATCTTCCAGGGCATCCAGGCCGTGGCCCTGCCGCTGGTGCGGGAGTTCGGCTACACCCGGGAGATCGAGGACCGGGTGCTGGCGCCGCTGCCGGTGTGGGCGGTGGCGGTCGAGAAGATCGTCTCCGGCGCCCTCCAGGCCCTCATCGCCGGGGCCATCGTCTTCCCGCTGGCGGCGGTGGTGCCGGTCAGCGCGGTGCACCTCCACGTGGCGTGGCCGGCGCTCCTGGCCGTGGCGCCGCTCGCCGCCCTCGCCGGGGCGTCGCTCGGCCTGGCGCTCGGGACCCGGGTGCAGCCCCACCAGGTACCGCTCATGTTCTCGGTCATCGTGATCCCGATCACGTTCCTGGGCGCGACGTACTACCCCTGGGCCCGCCTCACGCCGATCCCCTGGCTCAAGGTGGCGGTGCTGGTGAACCCGCTCGTCTACATGAGCGAAGGCTTCCGCATGGCGCTCACGCCCGTCCCCCACATGCCGGGACCGGCCGTCTACGCCGCCCTCGTCGGCTTCGTGGCGGGCCTCGGGTGGCTCGGGATCGACGGCTTCCGGCGGCGGGTTCTGGCGTAGCGGTTGCTACCGGCGGGTACATGGCCGCCGTGGTCGACATCATCAGGAAAAACGGACAGTCGGAATCCCCCCCGGCCTCGACCGCCGAGGCCCAGGGCGGGGGACGGGAGCTCAGCGAGACGTTCCAGCGGACGGTGGCGGAGGGCGAGCACCGACTCACCCGCAGCTGGCCCGGCCTGCTGTCGACGGGGGCCGTGGGCGGCCTCGACGTGGGCGTCGGCGTCCTCGCCCTGCTGATCGTGAAGCAGGAAACCGGCACCGTCCTGCTGGCCGGGCTGGCCTTCGGGATCGGCTTCATGGCCCTCACGCTGGCCCAGAGCGAGCTGTTCACCGAGAACTTCCTCGTGCCGGTTGCGGCGGTGACCGCCGGCCGGGCGTCCATCGGCAAGCTCGTGCGACTGTGGTTCGGCACGGCGGTGATGAACCTGGTGGGCGGCTGGGTGATCACCGGCCTCATCATCGCTGGGCAGCCCAAGCTGGGGTCGACGGCGGTCACGATCGCCACCGAGTACGCCCGGTTCCCGGTCGGCCGGGCTTTCGCCCTGGCCATCCTCGGCGGTCTCGTCATCACGCTGATGACGTGGATGGAGCGGGCCACCGAGTCCGTCCCGGCCAAGATCGCCGCCGCCTTCGCCGCCGCCTTCCTACTGGTGGCCGGCGCGCTCAACCACGCGATCGTCGTGTCGCTGCTGATGTTCGCCGCCCTCCACGCCGGCGCCCCCTTCGGCTACCTGCACTGGCTGGGCGTGGCCGGGTTGGCGACCGTCGGCAACATCGTCGGCGGCCTCGGCCTGGTCACGATGCTGCGGCTCGTGCAGGTCGGCCGTGAGCGGATCGAGCAGGCCCGGGAGGAAGGCGCCCCCCAGGAGCCGTTACGTGCGTAGGCAGCTCTTCGCCGCCTACGTTGCCGCTGGGCCGTGGGGTTGGGGCCCCACGGCGGTGTAACGACGATACGTTACGTAACGACCGAAACGCGCAGGCCGGGTCTCATGATCGCCCGCCGGTAGGCGACGAGGTCGGCGATCGTCACCCGGGCCAGATCCTGGTCGGCGGCGAGGCGGTCGAGCTCGGGGCCCCGGGCGATGGTGCCGTCGTCGTTGAGGACCTCGCAGATCACGGCGCACGGCGTCAGCCCGGCCAGGCGGGCCAGGTCGACGGCCGCCTCCGTGTGGCCGGCCCGGACGAGGACACCGCCGTTCCGGGCCCGCAGCGGGAAGACGTGGCCGGGGCGGATGAAGTCGGCGGCGCCGGCCCAGGGGTCGAGCACGGCCCGGATCGTGGCGGCCCGGTCGACGGCGGAGATGCCGCTGCCGACGCTGCGGTGATCGATCGACACCGTGAAGGCGGTGTCGCAGCTCGGGATGGGGGGTGTCCC
>DATGAX010000438.1:0-10410 GCA_035312965.1 Acidimicrobiales bacterium | reverse complement strand
CCCTCCACGGCAAGACCAGCCGGGAGATGTTCCAGGGGCTGTGGCCACCGGTCCCGGCCGACGAGGTGCCGATCACGTCCATCACCAACGGCGTGCACGGCCGCACCTGGGTGTCGTCGCAGATGGACGACCTGTACTCCAAGTACGTCTCACCGGCGTGGGACGACGCCGGTCCCGAGGAGTGGACCGGCATCATGGACGCCCGCGAGGACGAGCTGTGGCGGGCACGCGAGCAGGGACGGGAGGCGCTGGTCGACTTCGTCCGGGATCGCCTGCGGTCCGCCCTCCACGAGCGGGGGGTGTCGGTCAGCGACGCGGCGTGGGTCGACGAGGTGCTCGACCCGAGGTTCCTGATCGTGGGCTTCTCCCGCCGGTTCGCCACATACAAGCGGGCCACCCTGCTCCTGTCCCAGCCGGAGCGCCTGCGGGCCCTGCTGCTGGACGAGCACCGGCCCCTGCAGCTCCTGTTCGCCGGCAAGGCCCACCCGGCCGACGACCTGGGCAAGGAGATGATCGCCCAGATCGTCCGCTTCTCCCGGGACCCGGCCGTCCGCCACCGGATCGCCTTCGTCGAGAACTACGACATCCCCGTCGCCCGGGTCCTGTACCAGGGCAGCGACGTGTGGCTCAACACGCCGCGCCGGCCGATGGAGGCCAGCGGGACCAGCGGCGAGAAGGCGGCTCTCAACGGGGCCCTCAATCTCTCCATCCTCGACGGGTGGTGGGACGAGATGTTCGACGGGGCCAACGGGTGGGCCATATCCTCGGCCGAGGGCATCATCGACGTCGCCCACCGCGACGAAGTCGAGGCCAACAGCCTCTTCGAGATCCTCGAGCGGCAGATCCTCCCCCTCTACTACGAGCGCAGCGGCGGCCGGTACCCGCGCGGCTGGGTGTCCCGCGTCAAGGCGTCCCTCGCATCGCTGGGCCCCAAGGTCATGGCGTCCCGGATGGTCAAGGACTACATGCGGGAGCTGTACGAGCCGACCGCGTTGCAGGCCGATTCGCTCGCCGCCGGCGCGTACGCCCGGGCCCGCGCCCTGGCCGCCTGGAAGCAGAGGATCCTCGAGGCGTGGCCGGCCGTCAAGGTGCTCGACGTGGAGCCGGACGACGTCACCGGGATGGTCGACCTGGGCGGGGAGCGGTCGGTCAGCGTGTCCGTCGAGCTGGGGACGCTCACCCCCGACGATGTCGCCGTCGAGCTGCTCCACGGTCCGGTCGTCGGCGGCGATGAGCTCACCGGCACCGACATCGTACGACTGGCGCTCGCCCCGACCGACGACCGGTCGGGCCCCTTCCGCTACGAGGGCACCTTCCCCTGCGACCAGGCCGGCCGCCACGGCTACACCGTCCGCATCGTGCCGGCCCACCCCGATCTGGTCCAGCCCGTCGAGCTGGGCTGCATCGCCTGGGCCTAGGCTGCCCGTCGGGGGTGGCCGTGTCCGAGTCCGACGAGGGGATGCCCGCATGGGCGATGGTCGACGAGGGATGGGGCCGTAAGGCCGTCGACTTCTCGACCCTCAGCGAGCCGGGCAACTGCCGCGAGTACGTGGCGCTGCACCACCGGTTGGGCGTGGACACCGGGGACCACCTGCTCGACGTGGCGTGCGGGTCGGGCCTGGCCATCGAGCTGGCCCGGGCCCGCGGCGCGTCCTGCGCCGGCATCGACGCATCGGCCCGGCTGGTCGCCGTCGCCCGCCATCGCAGCCCCGACTCCGACATCCGGGTCGGCGACATGAACGATCTGCCGTGGGACGACGGGACGTTCGACGTGGCCACCAGCTTCCGGGGCATCTGGGGCACCACACCGGATGCGGTGGACGAGATGTACCGGGTGCTGCGACCCGGGGGGCGGATGGGCCTGACCGTCTGGGGTCACCTCAAGATCTCGCCCGGGGCGTGGGCCCTGGCCCCGTTCCGGCTGGCCAGCCCGCCCAAGGTCGACAATCAGGCCACCATGGTCTCCCTCGGGCGGCCCGGCGCCGGCGAGCAGCTGCTCGAGTCCCGCCGCTTCCTCCACGTCCGGCGCGTCGAGGTCCCGTTCGCGTGGGACTTCCCCGACCCCGAGATCTTCGCCCGCGCCCTGTCGTCCACCGGTCCCGCCTACGAGGCGATCCAGAACGTCGGAGAAGAGGCCTTCTACGACGCCGCGGTCGAGGAAGCCCGGCGCCACCAGCGCGACGGGCTCCCCCTCCGGGCCGAGATCAACCTGGTCGGCTACCTGGCCGAGAAGCCCCGCTGAGCAACCGCTCGGCCGCTCCGTAGGGATCGGTCTCCCGGCGCAGCAGGGCCTGCGTCACGTTCTCCCAGTCGGCGCCGGACTGGGAGCGGCGCAGATCGTCCTCGATGCGGGCGACGAGCACCCCCCTCAGCTCCTCCACCAGGCGGCGGTCCCGGCGGCGGGAGAACTCGCCGGCGGCCTCCAGGTGGGCCCGGTGGTCGCCGATCGCCGACCACAGCTCCGGTATCCCCTCCCCGGTGGCCGCCACGCACGAGAGCACGGGAGGGCGCCAGGCCCCCATCGCCATGTTCATGTCGAGCATCGCCTCGAGGTCGCGGCGGGTCTCCTCGGCGCCGGGCCGGTCCGCCTTGTTGACCGCGAACACGTCGGCGATCTCCAGCAAGCCGGCCTTGGCCGCCTGGATGGCGTCGCCCCAGCCCGGGTTGACCACCACCACCGTCGTGTCCGCCGCGCCGGCGATCTCCACCTCGACCTGTCCCACCCCGACCGTCTCGACCAGCACCAGCCGGTAGCCGCACGCGGCCAGGACCCGCACCGCCTCCGGTGCGGCCAGAGCCAGGCCGCCGAGGTGGCCCCGGGTGGCCATGGAGCGGACGAACACCTCCGGGTCCAGGGCGTGGCCCTGCATGCGGATGCGGTCGCCCAGGATGGCCCCGCCCGAGAAGGGCGACGATGGATCGACGGCCAGGACACCGACCGGCCGGCCGGCCCCGGCCCGGGCGGCCGTGATCAAGCGGTCGGTGAGCGTCGACTTGCCCGAGCCGGGGGCGCCCGTGATGCCGACGACGTGGTCGGCCTGCCCCTCGGCGAAGGTGAGGCGTCCGGCCTCCCGGGCCGGCGGCCCACCTCGCTCGACCAACGAGAGCAGCCGCCCCAGCGCGGCCCGGTCCCCGGCTCGGGCCGTCTCGTACAGGTGGGACGGATCGCGGGCGGGCGGCACGGCCGACCAGTATGTATCCCCCGGCGTCGTAGGCTCCAAGGCGTGCGTCAATACGTCGATCAGGACGGCCTCGTCGAGCTCACCAGGTCCCTGGTGGCGGTCGACACCCGCAACCCGCCGGGCAACGAGGCACCCATCGAGGACGCCGTCCACCAGGCGCTCGATGCCCGGACGGCCCGGTGGCAGAGCGTGGAGCCGGCCCCCGGCCGCCTGTCGCTGATCGCGGAGATCGAGCACCCGTCCGGTCCGGACCCCGAGCGCCCGACGTTGATCGTCAACGGGCACCTCGACGTGGTGCCCGTCAACGCCTCGGCCTGGAGCCACGACCCCTTCGACCCTCAGGTCGTCGACGGCCGGCTCTACGGCCGCGGCACCGCCGACATGAAGGGCGGCATCGCCGCCGCCATCCACGCCCTGGAAGTGCTGGAACGGGCCGGGCGGGTGCCGGGGTGCAACCTGGTGTTCCACCTGGTCGCCGACGAGGAGCGGGGCGGGCGCTGGGGCACTCAGGCCCTGCTCGAGCAGGGCCTGATCCACGGCGACGCCTGCCTTGTGCCCGAACCCACCGACCTCGACCTGTGCGTCGCCGAGCGGGGGCTCATGCAGGCCCGCATCCTCGTCTCCGGCCGACCCGGCCACGGCAGCCGGCCCCGCGACGGTGTGTCGGCCATCGAGCACGCCGCCCAACTGGTGCTGGCCCTGCACGCCGCCGACTTCGGCGGCGAGGAGCACCCGCTCCTCGGTAAGCCGACGGCCAACGTGGGGACGATCCAGGGTGGCAGCACCATCAACACGGTGGCGGAGTCCTGCGTCATCGGGCTCGACCGGCGGGTGCTCCCCGGGGCCACCTCGGACTCGACCCTCGCCGAGATCGACGAGCGCATCCGGTCGGTCGGTATCGACGGTCTGCGCTACCGCTTCGAGGTCGACAACTTCGGCGAGGCCAGCGAGATGTCTCCGGGCGACCCATGGGTCAAGCAGGTGGGCGACGCGGTGGCCCGGGCCACCGGACGGACACCGCAGATCATCGGCATGACCTTCACCACCGACGCCCGCTTCGTCCGCAACCAGGCGGCCATACCGACCCTGGTGTGCGGACCGGGAGCGATCGCCCAGGCCCACGGCGACGACGAGTTCGTGGAGGTCGACCGCCTCGTCGATGCGGCGGCCGCCTTCGCCGAGCTGTTCGCCTCCTACGCCTGAACCAGCCCGAGGCCCCGCAGCCAGTCGAGCGCCACCTCGCAGATCCACGCGTCGACGCCGCGAAGGGAGTGGTCCTTGCGATCCATCCAGTGGTGGACCACGGGGCCGGCGATGGCGGACGTGGCCTCCTCCAGCTCGGCCGGCGACCCGAACGCGTCGCGGGTCCCGGAGACGAAGAGGCAGGGGACGGTGATGGACGGGAAGTGCCCGGTACGGAGCCGGTCCGGTTTTCCCGGCGGGTGCAGCGGATAGCTGACGAGCAGCAGGCCGGCGGCCCGGGGGGCGCCGCCCTCGGCCACGGCCATGGAGCAGATGCGTCCGCCCACGGACCGGCCGCCGAGCACGAGGGGCCCGCCGGCCAGGGCCGCCGCTTCGGTCTCCACGGACCGGAGCAACACCGCGGGCCGGTCCGGCGCCCGGCGGCCGACCTTGCGGTACGGGAAATCCATGCGCACGACGGTCGCCCCGGCGGCCGTGACGGCCCGGTCGAGGGCCACCAGCGTGGCCTGGTCCCGGTCGGCGCCCGCCCCCGGAGCCAGGAGCAGGCCGAGCCGGCCGGCGGCCCGGCTCACACCACGGCTCACACCACGGCGCGCAGCATGTCGTGCAGCTCGGTGGCCAGCTCGTGGAGCTCGCTGGGGTCGTGCCCCTCCTCGATGGCCACGGCCAGCACCCGGGCCCGGCTGCGCAGCCGGAACCAGACGACCTCGTCCATGCCCAGCAGCGGCGGGCCCTCGGAGTCCTCGATCCAGCCCAGCACGGCGTCCTGGCGGGTCTCGTCGGTCGGGTCGCCGGCCAGGCGGCCACACGCCGCGAACAGCTCGGCGACCACCCGGTAGCGTTCTTCGTCGCCCTCGTCGTCGTCGGAGTGACCGCCCGCCACAAGGTCGAACAGGGCTTCGACGCCGTCCTCGTGCTCGGACGGGACCAGCAGGTCGTCGCCCTCCCACTCGTAGGGGATGCCCGCTTCCTCGAGCAGGTAGCCCAGCTGGGCCCGCTGGTCGGGCAGCCACTCGGCCAGCTCGTAGACGGTGCGCTCGCCGACGGGCGCCTGGTCGGCCTCCCCGTCGGCCACCGCGGTCGGTGTGGCACCGAGGCGGCCGAGCAGCTTCTCGAGGACGCCGGCCTGGCGGCGGATGTCCTCCTCCAGCGCCTCCTCGGCGCCGAGGGCGGCCAGGAGCCGCCGGGTCACCCGTCCGACGGCCGACCACTCGCTCTCGTCGAACGGTCCGAACCGGTCGGCGACGAAGACGGCCGCGGACGCCTCCGCCACGTCGGCATCGGCCTGCATGTCGGTGGGGTCCATGCGCAGCCGGGTGGCGGCGTCGGCCAGCAGGCGCACGGTGGCCGCCATGTCCGGATCCTCGTCCCACCGGGCCCCGTCGCCGCCGGCCGCCGCCTCGGCCTCGTCCCCCTCCCCGCCGTCGAGATCGGCCCAGCCCGCGGCCGGGTCGGCGCCGAGCCCCTCGGCCAAGCCGGCTTCCGCGGAGTCACCGAGCAGCGCGACCAGGTCGTCGACCCGGGCCTCGTCGGCCGCGTCGACGACCAGCTCGTCCTCCTCGAACCGGTGCTCGATGCCCAGGTCGTTGAGCCGCACGATCAGGCGCCCCCGGTCGCGGTCGGTCCACCCGTCGATGCGGTACCCGACCTCGTCGTCCTCCGAGGCCGATTCGAGCTCGGGCACGGCCGAGGCCACCAGCCGTTCCCGGCAGGCGTGGCAACGGCCCCGCGAGTGGACTTCGTAGCCGCAGTTGGCGCAGTACCAGACCCGGGTCACGAGCCTAGGCTTGCACCTTCTTCGGGAGGATGGGGGCGTCCCGCCCGGTCCCCGTCGCCGCCGAACCGGACGGAGCGGTGGTGCGGGAGTTGATCTCGTGGTACTCCTCCTCCACGTTGACCGACCACACGTCGTGGGAGGCGCCGAAGAGGTTCTCCACCGTGAGCATGGCGGTGTACATGGAGTGGTCCTGGTTGTTGTAGCGGTGCATCCCGTTGCGGCCGATCGGGAACACGTTGGAGGCGTGCTCGGCCAGCCACGCCCGGATGCGGTCGACGTTGGCGGCGTAGTCGACGTCGTAGTAGGGGTAGGCCTTGGGCATGCGCACGACGTAGCCGGTCTCGACCTGGGAGGGGTCGAGCAGGCCGAGCCGGCCCAGCTCCTCGGCGCCCCGCTGTATCAGCTCGGCGTCGGGCGCGTCCCAGTCGTCGTCGCCCACCTCGACCGTGTACTCGAGGCCGAGGACGTTGCGGCCCTCCTTGACCAGGAACGGCGACCACGAACCGAAGTTCTGGATGCGCATGGTCTTGACGGTCGGATCATGGATGTAGATCCAGTTGTCGTCCCACGGAACGGCCGAATCGGGGACCACGAGAGCCACTGTGAGGAAGTCGCGGTAGTACAGGTCGTCGGCCGCCCGGCGCACGTCGTCGTCCACCGGCGGGTCGAAGGCCCGCACCAGTTCGTTGATCGGCATGGAGGAGATGACGGCGCTGGCGTGGTACTCCGTCGACGCGCCCTCGGTCTCGGCGATCACCGACAGGGCCCGGCCGCCGGAGTGGCGGATGCGGGCCACCCGGGTGTTCATCATCACCTTCGTGCCCTGCTCCTCGACCAGATCCCGGCAGCGCTCCCACATCATCCCGGGCCCCAGCCGCGGGTACTGGAACTCCTCGATGAGCGAGGTGATGTCCTTCTGGTTGCGCTTCGGGAGAAGTGCGTTCACCACCGCCGTAGCGAGGGACAGGTTCTTCACCCGCTGGGCGGCCCAGTCCGCGGGCATCTCGGCCGGCGGATGGCCCCACACTTTTTCCGTGTAGGTCTTGAAGAAGTGGTGATAGAGCCGCCAGCCGAAGCGAGCCGCCAACCAGCCCTCGTACATGTCCTGGCGCTTGGGCGGCCGGATGCGGGCCCACACGTACGACGCCACGCAGCGGACGGCCTCTATCACCCCCAGGTTGGACAGGGCGTTGGACGCCTTGAGCGGGTAGTCGTAGAACTTCCCGCGGTAGTAGATGCGGCTCTTGCGGGGCCGGAGCATGAAGTCCTCGTCGGGCAGCACCTCGTGCCAGAAGTCCTCCACCGCGGCCACCTTGGTGAAGAACCGGTGCCCTCCGATGTCGAAGCGCCAGCCGTCGCGCTCCACGGTCCGGCTGATCCCGCCGACCACGTCGTCCGACTCGAGCACCGTGGCCCGCCGACCCGTCCGGCCCAGTTCGTAGGCCGCCGTCAACCCGGCCGGTCCGGCGCCGATGATGACGACGTCGCTGGCCAGGTCGTCCGATTCCTCGATCACTGAGTCTCCTTGCTCCATCTGCCGCTCTACCCGGCGTATCGGGTGAGGTTCTCGAACTCGTAGTACCTCTGGCCGTTGGCGTGCACGAGTGTCACACCGGTCTGGCGGAACAGGTCGAGCCAGCTCTTCAGGTACCCGCAATCGCCTCCCAGGGCGGGGTATCCGTCTCTCCAGACGAGCCACACGGTGTGGCTGCCGGCCACCCGGGCCAGCGTCTCCTGGGCGAACTGGGACACGTTCGTGGAGGCGATGAGGCGCCGGTAGTCCACCCAATCTACCCGTTGAGGGCCAATCGCCCTCGGGAAGGTGATCTGCCCGACCCCTCCCACCGTCAGGAGGCGGTCCACCGCCGGGCCCAGCTGGTCCGGGCAGTACACCACGAGGTCGCCCGGTTGGGCCTGGGCGTTGAGGACGGCGGCGATCTGGACGGCCTCGGTGCGGGCCTGGTCGTTCTCGCTCCGGCCGGTCAGCAGCCCGGCCAGCACCAGCACGGCCACACAGCCGACCCGGAACCGGGCGCCCGGGAGGATGGCCACGCCGGCCGACATGACGAGCAGGAAGATGGGCAGCACGACCGCGGTGTAGCGGGCCACGAAGGCGGCGTTGGCCAGCTCCCCGAGGAGCACCGCCACGATCAGGGTGGCCACGCCGATGCCGACCATGGCCGACATCCCGGGCCGGGGCCGCAGCCCGATGACGATGGCCGGGCCGGCGTCGATGTGGCGGGTCCGCCCCTCGCCGTCGACCACCGTGATGGCCGAGCCGGGCGCCGCCGTGCGGCCGAAAGCGCCCACGATGAACAGCAGGAACGTGGCGTACATCAGCAATCCGCCCCACGGGCCGCCGCCCGACCAGTCGCCGAAGACCTGCAGGAGATCCCCGGGACTGGCCGACGTGGTCCACGGTGTCCCGGTGTGGAGGGTCTGGTAGGCGAACACCGGAGCCCAGGGCAGCCAGACCAGCGCGCCGAGGAGCATGGCCCGCAGTTGCTGGCGGCCCCGCCCCATCCGGTGCCGCCGCCACGCCAGCCAGCCGGCCACGACCAGCACCAGGTAGATGCCCCAGTAGTGCGTGTACAGGAGGGCGGCGGTGACGGCACCCAGCCCGAGCAGCCGGCGCGGGGTGGGCTCCTCGTAGGCCGCGCTCAGGGCCAGGAAGCCGAGCAGCGACAGGAGGATCATCAGCGAGTACATACGCGCCGAGGTGGCGTAGTTGATGGCGAAGGGCGACGACAGGGCCAGGAAGAAGGTCACCCATGCGACCGTCCGGCCCCCTATCCGCCGCCCGGCGATCCAGAACAGGGGCAGCGAGCCCACGGACATCACGCCCGACAGGGCCCGCACCGCGAAATCGCCCCGGCCGAACAGAGCCATCCAGTAGTGAAGGAGCACGTAGTAGAGCGGCGGTGAGCCGTCGTGGCCCAGGGCGCCCGGGATGCGGGCCACGGGAAGGCGGGCGATGTTGACGCTCAGCGCCTCGTCCAACCACAGCGAGCTGGGCGACCAGAACCGCAGGCCGACGCCGGCCACGACGGCGACCGCACCGGCCGCCAGCACGGCGGGATGCGGTCGGTCGCGCGTTCCGAAAAGGCTCTCGAGCAGCCCCGTTTCGGGAGGGGAAGGACTGCTTGCGATGGTTTGCACCGGGCCCAATGGTACCCAGCGCTCCGGGCCGCAGTCACATCACCCACGGGCCTCGCCGGTGGCCCGGCGGGCTACATTCGGTTCGTGGCAGAGCGCGTAGGTCCCCGTCCGCAGGCTCCTGATCGCAACCTGGCCATGGAGCTGGTCAGGGTCACCGAGGCGGCCGCCATGGCCGCCGCCCGCTGGCTGGGCCGTGGCGACAAGGAAGGCGCCGATGGAGCCGCGGTGGACGCCATGCGGGTGGTCCTCGGGGGCGTCCCCATGGACGGCGTGGTCGTCATCGGCGAGGGCGAGAAGGACGAGGCGCCGATGCTCTACAACGGCGAGCGGGTCGGGGACCGCACACCCCCGGCGGCCGACGTGGCCGTCGACCCGATCGACGGCACGACGCCGACCGCCCTGGGCCGGGGCGGGGCGCTGTCGGTGATCGCGGTGAGCGAGCGGGGCACCATGTTCAATCCCGGGCCGTGCGTCTACATGGAGAAGCTGGCGGTGGGTCCGGAGGCGGCCGGCAAGGTCAGCCTCGAGCAGTCCGTCACCGACAACCTGCGGGCCATCGCCGAGGCCAAGGGCGAGTCGGTGCGGGACGTCACCGCCGTGATCCTCGACCGGCCCCGCCACGGCGACCTGATCGAGGAGGTGCGGTCCAACGGGGCGCGCATCCGGTTGATCACCGACGGCGACGTCGCCGGGGCCATCGCCACGGCGTGGACGCAGTCCGGGGCGGACGTGTTGTTCGGGATCGGCGGCACTCCGGAGGGGGTCATTGCAGCGGCCGCCCTCAAGTGCATGGGCGGGGAGCTGCAGGGCCGCCTCTGGCCCCGCGACGAGTCCGAGCGCCAGGCGGCCCTCGAGCAGGGCTACGAGCTCGACCGGGTGCTCGGGCTCGACGACCTGGTCAAAGGGGACAACTGCTTCTTCGCCGCCACCGGCATCAGCGACGGCGAGTTGCTCCGGGGTGTGCGCTACGACGCCGGCGGGGCCATCACGGACTCCCTCGTGATGCGCTCGAAGTCGGGGACGGTGCGCCGGATCGACGCCCGCCACCGGCTCAAGAAGCTGGCGTCCTACGCCGCCGTCGCCTTCGAG
>DATGAX010000437.1:0-3618 GCA_035312965.1 Acidimicrobiales bacterium | reverse complement strand
GAGCGGGAAGGTGGCCCCTATGTGGGGGGTGGCCCGCCCCGCCGCGAGCAGCGCCATGAGCTCCTGTTCGTTGCGCCCCGCTTCCTCGGCTTGGTGGGTCGTGAAACTGCGGATCTCGAATCCCACGATCTGCACGCCCTTGAGCAGCACCAGGTTGAGCGGGATGCGCGGGATCTCCCCGGACGCGTAGCCGACGGTGACGAAGCGCCCGCCCCGGCGCAGTACCCGCAGGGCCGGTTCGGCCCGCGACCCGCCGACCGGGTCGACGACCACGTCGGCGCCGCCCGGCAGGGCGTCCTTGAGGGCTTCCCGCAACGGGCCCGCCGTGTGGTCGACCAGCCTGGTTGCGCCGAAGGAGGCGGCCACGGCCAGCTTCTCCGGCGTCGACGCCACCGCGGTGACCGTGGCGCCGAGGGTCCGTCCGAGTTGCACGGCGGCCAGCCCCACGCCGCCGCCGGCGCCGAGCACGACCAGCTCCTCGCCGGGCACCAGCTTCGCCACGGACCGGAGCGTGTGGTACGCCGTGCGGTGGGCGACGCCGAACGCGGCGGCATGCCGGGCCTCGACGCCGTCGGGGACGGCCGACACCGAGGCCGCCGCCACCACCACCTGCTCGGCGAAGGCGCCGACCATCGTGCTCCCGAAGACCCTCCGGCCCACTTCGAACCCGTCCACCCCCTCGCCCCGCTCCACGACGGTCCCGGCGAACTCGCTGCCGGGAACGAAGGGGGGCGGTACCGACAGTTGGTACTTGTCGGCCACGATGAGCACGTCCGGGAAGTTGACCGCCGCCGCCTCGACCAGGACCCGCAGCTGCCCCGGTCCCAGAGGTGGGGCAGGGACCTCGACGACCTCGACGACCTCCGGCGCCCCGTAGGCCGGGCAGACGGCGGCCCTCATACCGAGCTCGGCCCGGTCGCTCAGGCCGTGACCGAGTAGTCGGTCGTCTCGGCCAGGTCGGCTGCCCCCTCCATCAGCTGGAGGACGATCGGCCCGAACGCCTGCAGCTTCTCGTCCCGGTCGGCCCGCTGGAACCCCTGCTCCAGCACCACGCCCAGCTTCCACTTGGCCAGCACGATGTAGTAGTCGAGGTCGTCGACCTGGCGGCCCGATATGGAGGCATAGTGCTGCACGACCTGATCCCGGGTCGGCATGGCGTACATGTCGGCGTAGCCGGCGCCGGTGAGCGAGGGATCGTCCGGGTCGTCCGGCCACGACTGCACCACCCAGGCCAGGTCCAGCTTCGGGTCGCCGACGGTGCCCATCTCCCAGTCGATGAGGGCAGCCAGCTGCGCGGGAGCGCCGTGGCGGAACATCACGTTGGCGAACTGGTAGTCGCCGTGCATCAGGCCGGGGATGAAGTCGATGGGCCGGTGCCGGCGCAGCCATTCGGCGGCCACGTCGAAACCGGGCAGCTCCCGGCCCTTGATCCTCTCGAGGAACGTCGTCCAGCGGTCGACCTGCCGCTCGTGGAACCCCTCGGGACGGCCCAGGTCCTGGAGGCCCTTGGCCCGCCAGTCCACGTTGCCGAGCAGGGCGATCCCCTCGACCAGCTGGTAGGCCAGGCCCTTGCGGGCATCCAGGTCCTCGTCGAAGGGATCCGGCCACCGGCCGTGCTGGTCCATCGGGGACCAGCCGTCGACGAAGCCCATCAGGTAGAACGTCCGGCCAAGCACGGACCGGTCCTCGCAGACGGCCAGGGCCGGGGTGTGGGGTACCTCGGTACCGTCGAGAGCCTCGATGATCCGCCATTCCCGGAGGATCCCGGCGTCCCGGCTGTCCGGTGCGGTCGTGGGCGGGATGCGGATGGCCCCGTGCAGTTCGCCCCGCTTCACCTCGAAGATCTCGTTCTGCGAGCCGCCGGACACGTAGCGCGCCTCGATGGGCTCACCCTTTCCCGGCAGCCCGGTGCCGTCCAGCCAGGTGGACAGGCGGTCCAGGTCGATCCCGGTACCGCTCACAGGTTGCCCACCTCGAGCTCCAGCACCTCGGCGAACTTGGCCCGGGCGTCGTCGATCTTCTTCGGGATCCATCCGGTCGGCCACATGTCGTCGGTGGGCTTGTAGTCGCGCAGGATCTGCCGGGCCACCGTCGCCTTGTGCACTTCGGTCGGCCCGTCGGCCAGGCCCATGACGCCGGCTCCGAGGATCATCTGGAAAAAGGGCATCTCGTTGGTGGTCCCGAGGGCGCCGTGCACCTGCATGGCCCGCCAGGCGATGTCGTGCAGGACGGTCGGCATGACCACCTTGGCCGTGGCGATGTCCTTGCGCACCCGCTTGTAGTCGTTGTACTTGTCGATCTCCCACGCGGTGTAGAGGACGAACAGGCGGAACTGCACCAGTTGGGCGTACGAGTCGGCGATGTAGCCCTGGACGAACTGCTTCTCGCCCAGGATTCCTTCGGCCGTGCGCCGGCTCAGAGCCCGTTCGCAGAGCATGTCCAGCGCCTTCTGGGCCAGGCCGATGGTGCGCATGGCGTGGTGGATGCGCCCGCCGCCCAGGCGGGTCTGGGCGATGACGAACGCCTGGCCCTCGCCGCCCAGCAACGCCTCGTCGGGGACGCGGACGTCCTCGTAGTGGATGAGGGAGTGGAAGCCCTCGTTGATCGGCTCGCCGTAGAGCCCGACGTTGCGGACGATGTTCACTCCGGGCGTGCCCGTCGGGACCAGGAACATCGACATTCCCTTGTAGGGGCTCACGTCCGGGTTCGTCACGGCCATGACGATGAGGAAGGAGGCTGTCTTGGCGTTGGAGGAGAAGTACTTCCACCCGTTGATCACCCATTCGTCGCCGTCCTTGACCGCCCGGGTCGTGAACAGCGTCGGGTCGGCGCCGGCGTGGGGCTCGGTCATCGAGTAGGTCGAGAACATCTCACCGTCGAGCAGCGGGCGGAGGTAGCGGTCCTTCTGCTCGGGCGTGCCGTAGTGGGCGATGATCTCGGCGTTGCCGGTGTCGGGGGCCTGGCACCCGAACACGGTCGAGGCCCACGGGGACCGCCCGAGGATCTCGTTCAGCAGGGCCAGCTTCAGCTGGCCGAACCCCTGTCCGCCGAGCTCGGGCCCGAGGTGGGTGGCCCACAGGTCCTGCGCCCGCACCTCCTCCTTCAAGGGATCGACGACCTTGCGCCTCGTGTCGTCCAGCGGCACGTACTGCAGATGCGGAAAGAGGTAGTCGAGCGGCTCGACCTCGTTCCGCACGAACTCGTCCGCCCAGTCCAGCTTCTCCTGGTAATCGTGGTCGGTCTCGAAGTCCCACGCCATGTTTGCGCCTCCTAGCTCGGTCCGGCCAGAATAGGATTCTGATGACTCAGAATGCAATTCTGCCGGGCGACGACGTGGCCGAGCGCATCGCCGCCCGCACGATGGCCAAGCGGGGCGCCGCCTACCCCGTCGAGGTGCGGCGCCTGCTGGACGCCGCGCTCGAGGTCATCGGAGGCCATGGCCGGTCGTCCCGGCCCCGGGTGGCCGACATAGTTGCGGCCGCCGGTCTGTCCAACGACGCCTTCTACCGGCATTTCCCCTCGAAGGACGCGTTGATCGCGGCGCTGCTCGAGGACGGGACCGAACGGTTGGTCGGCTACACCGCCCACGCCATGGGCAAGGAGACCGAGCCGGCGGCC
>DATGAX010000436.1:0-4206 GCA_035312965.1 Acidimicrobiales bacterium | reverse complement strand
ATCCTGGACTGGACCAACCCGGGCCTGGTCGGTGGCCGCACCGCCTTCATCGAGAACCTCTCCCGCAACACGGCCCCCGCGCCGGACGTCGGCGACGGGACCGACGGCCGTCCGGCCGGGCGCCCGGCCGCCGGACGCCAGAGCGAGGAGAACGCGCTGCGGGCCCTCAACGGCCTGCTCATCTTCCGCCGCACCAAGAACGAGCCGGAGATCGCCGCCGAGCTGCCCGACAAGGTCGACCGCCTCGACCACTGCAGCATGACGCCGGAGCAGATCGGTCTGTACCAGGCGGTGGTCAACCGGCTCCTCAACCAGGGCCTCGATTCCGACGCCAACCAGCGCAAGGGCCAGGTCCTCGCCGCCATCACCGCCCTCAAGCAGATCTGCGACCATCCGGCCGCCTACCTGGGCGTGGACGACGACCAGGACACGCTGGTGGGCCGGTCCGGCAAGCTGAGCCGCCTCGAGGAGATCGTGGCCGACGTGTTCGCGGCGGGGGAGCGCATCCTGATATTCACCCACTTCGCCCGGTGGGGGGAGAAGCTGGCCACCCACCTGACGGCCCGGACCGGCGTCCACGTGGGCTGCTACCACGGGGGGCTATCCCGGACGGTCCGCGACGACCTGGTGGCCGAGTTCCAGAGTGGCACCGGCGCCGGCGCTCTGGTGCTGTCCATCAAGGCCGGCGGCTCGGGGCTCAATCTGACCGCCGCCAACCACGTCGTGCTCTACGACCGGTGGTGGAACCCCGCGGTGGAGGACCAGGCCCGGGACCGGGCCTGGCGGATCGGCCAGCAGAACACCGTGATGTGCCACCGCCTGGTGTGCCCGGGCACGGTCGACGAACGGGTCGAGGAGATCGTGGCCGGCAAACGGCGCATCGCCGGCATGGTCCTGCCCGCCCGCAGCAGCCTGGGCGACCTGGACGCCGAGCAGCTGCGGGCCGCCCTCGGGCTGCGCGACGACGAGCTGGTCGAGGACGAGCCGACCGGCGAAGTGCCGACCGAAGAGGAGGCGGCGTGAGCAAGCGGCGGCGGCCGGCGGCCAGCCGGCGCCTGGCCGAGCAGCGGTTCTGGGGCGCGCACTACGAGCCGGCCCCGCCCGACACGAGCATCCGCCCGTCGCCGGACCCCGGCGTTCTGGTGCGCTCCCTCGGCGCCCCCCCGATGGCGGTGGACGGCAACCTGGCCCTGCGCAACCTCACCGCGGTGTACGAGGAAGCGGTGCGGGCAGCCACCGCCCTGGCCGCGGCCAACGGGCTGCTGGCCGGTCCCGACGACGAGGACTGACCGGCCCGTGGCCGCTACGCCGGTCGACTACTTGTAGCGATAGGTGATGCGGCCCCTCGTGAGGTCGTAGGGGCTGATCTCGACCTGCACCTTGTCACCGGGCAGCACCCGGATGCGGTTCATGCGCATCTTTCCCGAGTTGTGGGCCAACACTTCGTGGCCGTTGGCCAGTTGGACCTTGAACATGGCGTTCTTGAGGGCCTCGCTCACCGTGCCCTCCAGCACGATTGCGTCCTCCTTACCTTGAGCCAGCTTGTCTGCTCCTCTCAACGAAGCCGGTCGCCCTGACCGGCCGCACTCGGGTGCCCACCAGTGTACGGGGCGGGAGACAACGGCAGGAGGCGAGGAATCGTCAGGCTCGACCCAGCGCCCGGGTGGCCAGGCCCTTGGCGAAGTGCCATACCGGCTTCGAGCTGTCCGACACCGCATCCATGACCGCGGTGAATGCGGACATGAACCATTCGACGTCCTCGGTCGTCGTGGTCATGGGCGGGAGGAGCTTGAGCACGTCGGCGTGGTCGGACGCCGTCTGGGTCAGGATCCGGTGGTGCTCGAAGAGGTCGCAGACGACCATCTGGGTGAACAGCCCTTTGCGGGCCAGGGTCATCGGCGCGTAACGGGCCCGGTGGCGCAGTGAACGGGGCCGCCCGAACTCGACGCCGATCATGAGGCCCCGGCCCCGCACGTCCATGATGAAGTCGTAGCGCTCGGCCGCCCGCTGCAGCGCGGCGATGAGCTCGGCGCCCCGCCCGGCGGCGTTGGCGATCAGGTCCTCCTCGTCGATGACGCTGAGAGCGGCCAGGCCGGCAGCGGCGGCCGTGTTGTTGTGGGAGTACGTCGTGTCGTGGACGAGGACGCGGGTCATGTTCGAGTAGACCTTGGCGAAGATCCACTCCTTGCCGATGGTGGCGGCGACGGGGGCGATCCCACCCGACAGCGTCTTGGCCACCGTCACCAGGTCCGGCTCCACCCCGTCGTGCTCGAAGCCGAAGAAGCGGCCGGTGCGGCCCAGCCCGCACTGCACCTCGTCGCAGATGAGCAGGGCGCCGTTGGCGTGGAGCAGCTCGGCCGCCTCGGCCAGGTAGCCGGGCGGCGCCAGGTGCACGCCCTTGCCCTGGACGGGCTCGACGATGAGCGCGGCCACGTCGCCCTTGACCACCTCGCGCCGGAGGGCGGCCAGGTCGCCGAGGGGGACCATGGTGGCCGGCAGGAGGGGCCCGAACCCGGCCGTGAAGTCCTTGGACCCGTTGACCGACATGGCACCGGCGGTCAGACCGTGGTAGGCGTGGCTGCAGTACAGGACGCGGCCCCGCCCGGTGGCGTAGCGGGCGAACTTGAGGGCCGCCTCGACCGCCTCGGTACCGCTGTTGCACAGGTAGACCCGGTCCAGCCACGGCGCCCGCTTGACCAGGGCCTCGCCGAGGAGGCCGGCCAGGAGCGGGGTGTCCATCTTGACCATGTCGGCCAGGTCGGCGTCGAGGACGTCGTGGACGGCCTGGCGGACAACGGGGTGGTTGCGCCCCACGCCGAAGACGCCGAAGCCGGCCAGCCAGTCCAGGTAACGGGCGCCGGAGTCGTCCCAGAGGTAGGGGCCCTGGGCCCGCACCCACTGCCGGTCGAGGCCGACCGAGTGCAGCACCTTGGCCGTCTGCGGGTTGAGATACCGGCTCCAGAGCTCGGCACCTTCGCCGGCGCGGGCCGCCATCAGGCCGGTGAGGTCGAATCCCATCAGGCGCCCACCGCGGCCCGGATGGACTGGCGCAGCGACTTGGTGGTGGCCATGACGGCGCTCGGCTCGTAGCCGCAGTGCGCCATGCAGTTGGCGCAGCGGGGATCCCGGCCCCGCCCGTACTTCTCCCAGTCGGTCGTGTCCAGCAGCTCCTGGTAGGTCTCGGTGTAGCCGTCGGCCATCAGGTAGCACGGGCGCTGCCAGCCGAACACCGAGTAGCTCGGGATGCCCCACGGCGTGCAGTCGAACTCGACCTTGCCTTCGAGGAAGTCGAGGAACAGCGGGCTGTGGTTGAGCCGCCAGTGCTTGCGCCGCCCCTCGGCGAAGGCCTCGGCGAACAGCTGGTGCGACGTCCGGGTGGACAGGAAGTGCACCTGATCGGGGGCCTTCTCGTAGGCGTATCCGGGCGAGATCATCATCTGGTCCACCTGCAGGTCGTCGTTGAGGTAGTCCAGGACCTCCCGCACCGTCTCGGGGGAGTCGGTGCTGAAGAACGTGGTGTTGGTCGTCACCTTGAAGCCGAGCTCCTTGGCCTTCTTGATGGCGGCCACGGCCTTGTCGAACGTGCCGTCCCGGCTCACCGAGGCATCGTGGCGCTCCCGCAGGCCGTCCACGTGGACGACCCAGCTGAAGCGGGGATGGGGCCGGAAGCGGTCGATCTTGCGTTCGAGCAGCAGGGCGTTCGTGCACAGGTACACGAACCGGCCCCGGTCGAGGAGGGCCTGGGTCATCTTGTCGATCTCCGGGTGCAGGAGGGGCTCACCCCCGGCGATCGACACCATGGGCGCCCGGCACTCCTCGATGGCGGCCACGGCCTGCTCGACGGTGAGCCGCTTGCGCAGTATCTCCGTCGGATACTGGATCTTGCCGCACCCGTTGCACTCGAGATTGCAGGCGAACAGCGGCTCGAGCTCGACGATCAGCGGGAACTTATCCCGGCCGGCCATCTTCTGGCGGGCCAGGTACGTCCCGATCTTGACGCTCTGGCGCAAAGGGATACCCATCAGCGAACCTCCACAGGCAGGGGAAAAGTCACGTTTTCGGTCTTGGTCGGGCGTTCCACCACGTCGGCGCCGCCCAGGGACGCCACGGCGGCCACGACCTGCTCGACCAGGTGCGGCGGTGTGGACGCGGCGGCGGTGACGCCCACGGTGCGCGCCGTCGTCAGATGGCCGAGCTCGAGGCCGG
>DATGAX010000435.1:0-6797 GCA_035312965.1 Acidimicrobiales bacterium | reverse complement strand
CGGCCGCCTCTTGCGACCCCGAACGTCGTGTCCGGGGCGCGGAGCAGCGCATAGCCCAAACGCCCGAGCGAGGCGTCGACCAAATGGCGTACCCGGGTGCGAATGCCGACTGTCACGGCTGCGACCGCCTGCTCTCCTCTGAGAGCCTCCGCCACAATCCGAGCAACCTACGGTGCTCAGAGGTGAGGTCCCCCACGCGGAGGCAGACCGTGTCCATCGTGTCGGAGAGGTCCTCGTATCCATGCTGGCGAAGGTGCTGCAGGCACGCGTCGAAGTCGGCGGGTGTGAGGTGCAGATGCTCGAACATGAGCAACTTGGGTCGGTAGCGCTCCAGATCGATCAGCTTGATCACCTCGAAGTCGTAGCCCTCGGTGTCCATCTGGACCAGATCGATCTTCTGGACGGAATGCCGCCTACAGATGCTCTCGAACGTCGAGCAAGGCACCACGGTGCTGACGATGCGGTTGGCAATGTCCGGGATGAACTCGGAGTGCTTGAGAAGGACGTCCTTGCGGAAGGTGCCCAGGGCGTCGTACCAGTTCGGCAGGTCCGGGTCGTCGGACTGGGGAATGTGGAACAGTTCCGCGGTCCCGTCGTGGTCGCCGACCGCCACGTTCTCCAGGATGATCCGGGGGTGGTCGCGGTACTGGGCTGAGAGTTGGTCGAAGACATACGGGAGCGGCTCGATCATGATCCCGCACCAGCGACGAGCGAGGATGTGGGGGCGCAGCGGGTCCAGTTTCATGCCGTCGTTCGAGCCGACCTGGACGAAGAAGGCAGAAGGAAAGCAGCGGGCGAACTCGGAGATGATCCGGCTCCGAGGATCATTGCCCTCACCCCAGACGGCCGGTCCCCGCAGGCGGCGAGCCACCGGGGCCAGGGCGCGGTGGGCGCGGGACCCAGGAGGAACGAACGGCTTGACGGAGTCCCCGGCCCGCACCACTGCTCCCGACAGCAGGCGGCCGGCTCGTGCTACTCGATCCCGCAACGTCCCCTCCTCAAGGTTGGACCTCGTCGGCGGGCCTCACCGCGCACACGCCCAGGACCAGGGCGTTGTGGAGCCTCGACTCATCCGAGTGCCTCCGGTCCGACGCCGCGATCAGGCGCTGCATGACGATGGTGTAGGGCCGGCGGGCCCGCCTCGGTACATGTCCGAGCGTCGCCCATTGCAGAAGCTGCAACGCCGCGGAAGCCAGGCCCATGACACCTCTCATCTCGGCCACATGGAGCCCCGCATCCTTCACGACCTTCGCCAAGCCGGCCGATGTCCACCGCCAGTAGTCCTCTGGATCCGGGTGGTAGTACATGATGCCGTGCGTGGTCAGGACGAGTGAGCCTCCCGGCTTCAGCAGCCGCCGGCACTCGGAGAGGTAGCGGGCCGGCTCGACCACATGCTCGAGCACCTGGGTGGACAACACCATGTCGAACGAGCTGTCCGGCAGAGGGACATCCCCCTCTTCGCTCAACTCGACCTGAGCCAACGGATTACCCGCGATGTCGGCCCCTACATATTCGATACCTGGGCCGAAGAGGCCCCGGTACGGCTGCGTCGCACATCCGTAGTCCAACACCCGAGCGCCCGATGGAAGCGTCGAGGGCCGCCCGAGCTCATGGACCAGCGACTCGAGTCGCCCGGCGACGTAGCTGAACGGATCCCAGGGTGCGAGGGAGTGAACCTCCCGGGGCCGGGACGTCAGGTAGGGCTGTCTGGAGCCCGCGGCAGCCGTGGCGGCATTCGTTACCTCGCCCCTTCGCACACCGACCGTATCTTCGGCTCTCACGCCTTGACTCCGATCCTTCCGGTGTAATCAATCCGGGCGAGCAGCAAGGCGGGGGCCTCGGCGGCGAAATATTCGTCGACCGCTCGTCGGGCCCCGTCCCAGTGACCGTAGTCGTCGATGATCAGCACCCCTCCCGTGGACAGCTTCGGGTACAGGTGCAGGAGCTCGTGCCGTGTGGACTCATACCAGTCCGTGTCCAGTCTGAGCAGAGCTACCTCGCCCGGGGTGTGAGCGGGGAGTGTCTGCTCTACGGGACCGACGACGAAATGCATCCGCTCTGCGGGATAGCCGGTCTTCTCGAGGAGGGCGCGGACGTCATCGAGGCTGAAGATGTCCTGGTTGAACGCCCAATCCCAAGGTCGGCGCCCCTCTGTCTCGTAACGCTTCCACTCGTCGAGCGCGGATCGGCCCTCTTCGAAGGAAGACGTATCCATCTCGGTCGGGGCGGTCATGCCCTCGAAGGTGTCGTAGAGGTACACCTCGCGATCGGTCACCCCGAGGCGGAGAAGGACCTCGATGGCCGCGAGCACCGAGCCGCCTCGCCAGACTCCGCACTCCACCACGGCCCCCGGGATATCGCGGCGGACCACATATTCCGTCGCGTCCATGAGCGCGATGAGTCTCTCCGGACTCGTGAGGGTGTACGGCCCCACCCGTTCGAGTATCTCCTGCTCCGTCTTGCTGAAGGTGGTACTAACTGCGGGGGCCGGCCCCGGTTCGACGGGGCCCTTGGGATCACCATGACCGGCGGAAGCTGCCCGCTGCAGCAATCGCCGCATGTTCGCCTTGACATGCATCGCGTTACCGACTCGGCTCAGGGACGGCGTCATAGCCCATCTTCTCGAGTGTCGGGCCGATGATCGTCATGCAACAGTGCTGCTCCTCCTCGGACAGGTTCTGGCGCCACAACCCCGGGGTTGCCGCCCGGTGGAACTTTCCCGATCCCTTGGCTGCGGTAGGCAAGGAATCGAACGAGCTGGCCTCCACCCGATCGAGAAGGTCCGCGGGAGGATCGATCTCGAGCCACGAGTAGATTCCGCGCAGGGTCTTCGTCGTATCCGCCAGCAATTCCTCGTACCGAACCAGGTGCCGCCGCTCCGGCGGGTGGAGGTCGTAGGCCCGAGCCACTATCTCGGTGCGGGCCACCCACTTCTGAGCCTCCCGTTCGATGACCCTCAGGCGATCCTGCCTGAGTAGGTCCTGACCCACGCCGAACGCCTGGTCCAGCCACGAACCGCGCTGGTACGCGTCCAGCACCGAATCCACCACATCCCGTCCGTCGCGCAGGAGGAACAGCATCCGCGACCTGGGCAGCACGCGCATCAGCAGATCGGCTCCTTCCGAGCCGTTCGGCTCCTGCACCACCAGGTAGCGGGCGCGGAGGGGTACGTGAGGGGCGAGCCCGCTCAGGATGAGCCGGCGGAGTGGGGACCCCCAAGATCGTAGATGGCTGTCCGAGAAGAAGTACCGGTCGTCATCCCGCAGCTCCCTCAGCCGCACACCGGCCGGGAGCGCTTCTTGACCGCCTTCGACGATGGAGGAGGCGAACACGCCGAGGTGGGTGCCGATCAGCGGTTCCTGCAGGGCGGCTACGCGGGGAGGTTCCCTGAGGAGGTACATCAGCCATGTGCTGCCCGAGCGGGGCGATCCCAGTACCCACACCAGTTGGCGCTCGAGGGCGCGACGACGAAGGGCCTGGGCCCGGCGCAGGACGTCTTTCACGGTCATCGGGTCGCGATCACTTCCATCCTGTCGAGGAAATTCGGGCTGATCAGCCGCTGGCGGTGTGCAGGCCCGGGCCGACGTAATGCTTCCAGAACCAGGCGTCGAGAATGTAGTGGGCGACGGAGAAGCCGTAACGAGCCACGATCGGGAACCGGGGCGCGGGGTAGGTGCAGGGGCCCGAACTTGAAGCCCGGAACCGGGTTCCCGAGGACGATCAGGTTCCTCAGATACCAGTATCCGCCTCCTGCGAACAAGCCCAGGAAGCCCAGTGTCAGCTTCCTCGGAACGGTCGTACGGTCGAAGAGCACCACGCCGGCGGTGAGCCCCACGACGGGCGGAAGGGCGTAGAGGGTGGTACCGGCCGCCAGACCGGCGGCCAGGCCCACCAGCAGGTAGCCCCCGCCGGTATCCGCCACGGTGAAGAGGAGCCCGACAGCCGCCGGAAGGAGCGCCAGGCACGCGGCGTCGCTGTTGGCACTCCCCGGCTGGGAGTCAGTGAGCATCGGGAGGGAGAACACCACGCCGCCGGCGGCGAGGGTCAGCGGTCCGGCATCCCACCGGGCACCGCAGCACCAGGCGGCCAGGAGGGCGATGGTCAGCCAGCCCAGGTTCAGCAGCGGAGAGAGCACGTCGCGCCCGAAGGCCTCCATCCCCATGGCATGGAAGATCTCGCTTCCGAAGGGATAGAACGTCCACACCGGATCGAGCCATGCGTAGTGCAGTCGGCTCAACCATCCGGACTGGGCGAATGTGGCGGCGAAGGGCAGGTGGTACTGGATGCTGTCCTCGGTGAAGACGCCGGATCGGAGCGAATTCGCCGAGCCGATGGTCCAGCGCGCCGCCACGACCACTGCCAGGCTGGCGGCCGTCAGGGTGGCCGCGTTCGGGCTTTGCCGCGTAAATCGAATGGTTCTGGGGCGGCCGAGACCGGCCGCCAGCGCACCGGTGAGCAGGCCGCCCGCGACCATTGGCCCGCGCCTGAACTGGCCCATCGAGCCGAGCAACTCCGAGAGCAGCGTGACCAGGGCGAGCGTCAGGACGAGAGACGCCAGCAAGGCGGGCGCCGGCGGGGCCTCGGGCATCAGACGCCTGACCACCCGGCGGGCGCCGGAATACGGAACGAGCCACATACCGGCGAGACAGATGAGCCCGATGGCCCAACGGCCGGCCGTCACGACTGCGCCGTCTCCCAGACGGGTTCGGCGGGCTGCTCTGATCCCGACCCCCCGGCTTCAGGTTCCGGCTCCCCGAGAGCCTCCGTCAGGGTCGAGACGAGGTGGCTCGCCATGGCGCCCACCCCACCCGACCGGGCGCCGAGCACGCCTCGCAGGAGCTTCAGGACGTAGCTGGGACCGAAGCGCATGACGACGAAGATCGCCAAGCCGATCAGCGCCGGGCCCGCCGCCGCGATCAGTCCGAGGGGGCCTTCCGGTACGACGGGCTGGAGCACATACTCCATGGCGAACACGGCCACGGCGGTGACGACCGAGGCGGGCAATGACGGTCCGTCGATGAAATGGGGCGCGGTCGGCGAGGTTCTCCGCCGGGCGGCCCGCAGAAGCCACCAGGAGGACACCACCCATGCCATGACTGTGGCGATGACGACGCCCAGCACCCCGATCCAGATCAACGCCGCCGTGAGGGCGACGTTGACGGCCACGTTGATGATGCCGAAGCGGACTTCGAGGTCGGCCCAGCCCAGGATGATGCAGTAGAAGCCCAGCATCATTGCCATGGTCAAGACGCTTTGGCCGGCAACGACGATCATGGCGATGACGCCGCCCATGCGAAAGCCGGGCCCCAGCCAGTCCACGACGGCGTAATAGGAGGCTCCGAGCGCTGCTGCGAAGAATCCGCTGCACACCACGGACCACACCCGTTGGAGCCGAAGGTACGTGCTCCAGGCCTTCTGCTCGCCTTCAGCTCCGTAGGTTCTCGCCATGAAGGTCGCGGCGGGTGTCAGAGCGTTGCCCAGGATGCCGTTGACCTGTGTGGCAAAGCCGGTTCCGGCGTTGTAGAGAGCGACGGTGTGCACCGATAGGAGCGTGCCTATGACTACGTTGTCGAACTCGGCGTTGGCCAGACGTGACAGCCCGCCCACCTGCACTTTGGCCGAGTAGGAGAAGAACTGGCGGAGCTCGGCTCGGGGGAGGAAGCGCACCGAACGGCGGTCGAGGTAACGAAGCGCCGACGGGACAACGATGAGGGTTGACAGGACGAGTTGGACGACGGAGGTCACCGCGACGCCTCGAAGGCCCCAGCCCTCCCGGACCGTGACGATGAGTCCGGCCACCCACACGGCGTACATCGAGACGGAGAGGAAGCTGTTGAGGGCGTAACGCTGCCGGGCGACGATCACCCCGGCGACGGCGCTCCGCGCGAAGCCCAACACCAGTAGGGCGAGCACGGTTCTCATATAGAAGGAGGTCTCCGGGCGCAGAGCCTTCGGCATGGCGAACAGGTCGACCACAGCGGGCGCCAGGAACCAGCCGAGCAGACTTACTGCGGCTCCGGCCCCGACGACGAAGGCCAGCACGGTGGTCAGCGTCCTGGTCGTGGAGGAGCGGTCGTCGGCACCGGCGTAGATGGCGTAATACCTGTTGAGGGTGCCCAGGAGCCCGCCGTCGAACGTACCGATGATCGTCTGCAGGGTGCTGACCAGGGCGATGAGACCCCAGCGGTCCACCCCGAGGTGATGTATGAGGTACGGGGTCATCACCACCGTGACGGGGACCGGAACCATTTGGGCCACGGTGTTCCAGACCGTCCCCGCGACGAGTACACGGGCGGTCGAGCGGCCCTTTCCGGGCTCGTCTCTCGGGCGCCCCCGCCGGGCCCCGCCCGTGGGCACCGCAGTCACCGAACAGGGCCGGGGCCGTATTCACGGCTCACGGCCTTCATCATTTCCAGGATCGATCGCATGTTGACGTGGGCGTTGTGCTCGGCGAGGAACACGCTGCGAGCTTTCTCGCCGAGTTCCCGGCGCAGCTCGGCGGACTTCATGATCCGTTCGAGAGCCATCCGCAGCCCGATCGGGTCGCGGGGTTGCACCAGGTAACCGGTCTCGCCCTCGAGCACGATCTCAGGAATGGCGCCCACCGAGCTCGACACGGTGGGGAGGCCGGCGGCCATCGCCTCGAGGATGGCCCAGCCGTAGGCGTCGCCGTGGGTCGGGAGCACGAAGGCGTCCGCGTCGCGGTAGAGCTGGGCGAACCTTTCGTCACCCTGGTCGATGTCCTTGAAGACGCGGACGCGCGGTGAAGCGGGTAAATCGCTCTTGGTCACCACGTC
>DATGAX010000434.1:0-2620 GCA_035312965.1 Acidimicrobiales bacterium | reverse complement strand
CAGCCGGGCGGCGCCCAGGCTGCTGTCGAGGCGCTGCAGGTAGGAATTCAGCTGCTCGGGCGTGGCACCGATCCCGTCGACGAGGTAGATGTTGCGGGCCGCCACCCGGATGGGTGTGGCCGCCGTCACCACGTGCAGGATGTGGTTGGGCACGACGAGCGACGTGTGGGCGTGGCGGAAGTCCACCAGGTCCCAGGCGCTGAGCCGGCGGCACGGGACCGCCTGCCGGACCGGAGCGTCGATCAGCTGGCTGATCAGGCGCCCGGCCCGGGCGTCGCCGGCTGCCTGATCCCACGGGAGGTCGTGGTCGCGGACCCCCCGGACCCGCCCCAGGCCGCCGTTGTCGACGGTGATACCCGCCGAGACCAGCGCCCGGACCTCCGGAGCGGCGACCGCGGCGGTGGCGTCGTCCACCACCGCCGTAACGTCGAGGTGCTGCAACTCGGCGTCGACCGCCGGGTCCGAAACCTCGGCCGCGGTGAGGCGGACCCCGAAGTACGCCACCGGGACCGGGAGGCGGGCGGGCTGGGCCACCCCGGCACCGGCGTAGGTCGCCATGGCCACGCCCGTCGTCAGGCCGGTCCAGGCCAGGGCGGCCGTGGCCACACCGGCCAAGGTGGTGCGCAGAGCCAGGCCGGCCGTGCGCCGGGCCCGGGACGGAAGGGCGGCGGGGATCCGGGTCGCCTCGAGCACCGCGTCGGCCGGCACCGAGCGGAACATGGCCCGGGCCCGCCCGATCTGGCCCTGGCGGACGGGACCCTCTTCGGTCAGCTCGGCCAGGGCGGCGGCCAGAGCTTCGGGGGTGACCGCCAGTCGGGCCACGCCGGCGGCGTCCATGGCCGCCGTGTTCTCCACGCCGTGGCCGGCAATCGGATCGAAGCTGACCACCGGGAGGCCCACCCGCATCGCTTCCAGGGACGTGAGCCCGCCGGCGTTCTCGACCAGGGCGTCGCACGCCGCCATCAGCGCCGGCATCTCGTCGGTCCAGCCGAGGATGACGGCAGGACCCGGCACGCCGGCTGCCAGTTCTGTGATGTGGCCGCGCAAGCGGTCGTCCCGCCCGCAGACGACGACGGGGAGGAACCGCCCATCGGCGGCGATGGCGGAGAACGTCCGCCCCAGGTTCCCCACACCCCACGAGCCGGCCACGACGAGCACCGCCCGCTGCTCCGGTTCGAGGCCGAAACGGGCCCGGGCCTCGTCGCGCCCGGGGAGGCCATCGGGGTCGAAGCGGAGGGACACCGCCGGGCCGGTGAACACGCTCGGCCGGCCGGTGCGGCGGGCGGCCACCTCTGCGGGAAGGCCGTGGATGGCCAGGTTGAGGTCAACGCCCCGGTGCACCCACAGGGGATGGACACCGAAGTCGGTGATGAAGTTGACGGCAGGCACGGTGAGGCGACCGGAGCGTCGCATACGGCCCAGGCACAGGGTGGACAGGGGGTAGGTGGAGACCACCACCCAGGGGTCGAACTGCTCGACCCATCTGGTGACCCGCCGGCGGGTGAGGACGGTGACCAGCCAGGCCACCGCCGGGCAGAGCCACGGCACCCGGTACCACAGGCGGTAGGTGGCGTCGTACGCGGACGGTAGGTGCCGCAGCTCGAACTCGTAGCCCATCCGTAGCGCCGACCCGATCCGCAACGGCCCGCTGCGCAGGAAGTCCCTGACCTCCGCCACGTGCCCCTGGGCGGTCAGCTGCTCGGCCAGGGTGCGGGCCGCGCCGTCGTGGCCGGCGCCCATGCTGGCCGAGATTATGAGGATCCGCGCCGGTTCCTCACGATCACTGGGCGATCGAAGCCGCCGGCGCCTGCGCACGGGCCACCAGGGTAGCGGCCGGGCGTCCCCCCGCCGGGGAGCGTCCGGGCGCGTCGGACGGTCCTCTCCCGTCAACTGCCGGGAGGCGGCGGCTGCTCGCGCACCACGGCCCGGGCCGGTTTGTCGTCGCGCAGGCCGAGGAACGACGGGTGGCGCAGCCGGCCGTCCCGCGTCCACTCCGTGAAGTTGACCTCGGCGACCAGCTCGGGCCGGACCCAGTGCACCCCCCGCTCCGCCGGCGGGTTGGCGAACGGTGTCTCGGGACTCTCGATCGATCGCATGGCGGCCAGCAGGGAGCGGAGGGTCCTCTCGTCGAAGCCGGTGCCGACCTTCCCCGCATAGACGAAGCGTTCCCCGTCGTAGTGGCCGACCAGGATGGCCCCGAAGCCGGTGCGGGCCCCTGCCGGCTCGGTCCAGCCGCCGATCACCAGCTCCTGGCGGGCGGAGCACTTCAGCTTTCGCCAGTCGGGCGATCGGCCGCCCCGGTAGGTGCTGTCGGCCCGCTTGGCCACCAGGCCCTCCCACCCCTCGCCGCAGGCCTGCTCCATCAGCTCAGAGGGCCGGCCGTACAGCTGCTCGGAGAGCCTTACTTCGGCGCCGGATACCCCCGATCCGGCCGCGCCGGTGGCGAGGGTCCGGCCCAGCAGGTCGACCCGGTCCTGAAGCGGCAGCATGGTCGTCCAGCGGCCGAGCAGGTGGAGGAGGTCGAACACGACGTATGCGACCTGGCGCACGGGGCCGGCGCCCTCCGGTCCAGCGCCGCTGTGTCCAGCGCCGCCGGCCTCCGTTCCACCAGGCCCCGATT